>JBDNRM010000186.1:0-8951 GCA_047718615.1 Bacillus sp. (in: firmicutes)
ATGTGTGCCAGAGACAGGGGAATTAGTTCATACATATGACAAATTACATTTATTTCAATTGATGGATGAACATAAGTATTTACAAAGTGGCACAGAAGATGGATTGTTTAAATTAGACCATCAAACATTTGCTGGACTCATCTGTTATGATATCCGTTTTCCTGAATGGATTCGTACACATACAACCAAAGGTGCCGAAGCACTATTTGTTGTTGCCGAATGGCCTTTGCCTCGGTTAGCACATTGGCGATCCTTATTAATTGCAAGAGCAATTGAAAATCAATGCTATGTTATTGCGTGTAATAGAAGTGGAACTGACCCGAATAATGTATTTGCTGGCCACAGTATGATTATAGATCCATGGGGAGAAGTATTGGCAGAAGCAAGTGAAAAAAGTGAAATTGTTCATGGAACTATTGATATGGAAAAAGTTAAAGAAGTGCGTAAAATGATTCCTATATTTGCAGATCGAAAACCGTCTTTTTACAGCTGATTTTTTTAGAATGAGATAATCATGCTTTTAAAAAAATGAACAGACTGTAAATAAGTATCATTTACTTGTTTTTTATCAGCCTGAAACCACACTTTTGAAAAAGAGGCTTCAGGCTGTCGACAAACATAACCGTTGGATTTCTAATCGGCCTCCTTGGCAGATGCTCCATCCAAAGAAAAAACACCCTAAAATTTTATACTATATCTCGACCGTCTTGAAATTTTCGCAAAACATAATTTGTTTGCACCGTCAAATTATGTTGCCCACATTTCTTCTGGATTCAACTCGTAAATGTTATTTTCCCGGTACATAAAGTGATTAATAATAAACTCTCTTCTAATTGTCGCGTAATCATCAAAAAATTGTTTAATGTACTCATTTATTTCTTTTTCTTCGTATTTTTTCCCAGTAGATAAACCACTGATTATATGCCTGAATACCATCAATTTCTTTTTCCTCTGCGCTGGAATGTTTTTAAGCTTCCCATCTGCAGTAAAAAAGTTTTGAATGACTTTTGCTCTTTCTTCGTTTGAAATTTCCATTGGTTCATCTCTCCTTTCATTTTGAAATAATTTAGTCATAGCCTCTGCCTGTTGCTTAATAACTGATTTATTTAAATAAAAATAAATCGTGTTCTTATCTCTTCTTTCATAAACAACATTAATTTCTCTAAGTTTTTTTAAATGATGAGTAATGGTTGGTGCTGTTAAACCTAGTTTTCCAGCAAGTGCCTGTCCATTCCATGGTTTAGAAGCCAATAAGGTAATAATTTTTATTCTTGTTGGATCTCCTATCGTTTTATGAAAAGCAACTAATCGATCAAGCTGCATAATTCCCTCCTTCAATTAGACATATATCTAATTAGATGATAATAAAATAAGTGATTCGCTGTCAAGTTTCATTGACTGTATTTATTGGTCTTTTTCATAAAAATAGACCTTTTGCCAATACAATAAGGTCTATCTAGTAAATATAGTTTTGTACGTATAAAAAACATCCATAACTTCTAATGAAAAGCTTCTTACTATCCCAATTAGGCTGTTTAAATAATGCATGCCATTTATTCAAACCTTTTTTCTTAATTAGTATTCCCTTCTTCCTTATTTATCGGGATATAAAGATGAAAGGCAGTCCCAACACCTTCTTCGGATTCTATTTCCATTTTCCCTTTATGTTCTTCAATAATTTGATAAGAAACCATAAGACCTAAACCAGTTCCTGTTTCCTTTGTCGTATAAAAAGGTTCTCCTAGCCTTGTCAGCTTTTCCTTACTCATTCCCTTCCCATTATCCTGTATCATAATATGGAAATAGAGCGCTGTTTGCTCGATCTTCACTTGAATTTCTCCACCATTATCCAATACTTCAATTCCATTTTTTATAATATTAATAAATACCTTTTTCATTTGATTCGGTTCACAATAAACTGCTGGTAAAGACTCATCATATAATTTCTTAAATTGAACATTGTATAGTACGGCTTGGGCATGTAATAAATCTAGTGTCTCATTCATAATTTTCGTTAAATCACTTTTGACAAACCGAACTGCTTGAGGTTTTGCTAAAAGCAGAAATTCATTGATAATCATTTCGATTCTACTTAATTCTGACTTTATTACCGAAAAGTACATGTTGCTGTTATTTTCCGTTTGCAAATTACTTTCTAATAATTGAATAAATCCCTTCAAAGCAGTCATTGGATTTCTTATTTCATGTGCAATACCAGCGGCAAGCTCCCCTATGACATTTAATGTTGATGATTTTCTTAATTGTTCTTCCATTACGACATTTTCAGTAATATCTCTTAATGTTGTAATGCTTAACCCTGAATAGATATTATGTTTATTTCGAAATTCAAATTGACTCCATTCATTATCTCTTAAAGACGCTGTATAAATCCCTCTATTTTGTTCCATATTTTTCAAATTCAAAGCTAACAGCATGGGCTTTATATCTTCATTGATTGTCTTCCCATTTGGTAAAACCTCTAATAAATTGGAACCAACCAACTCCTCTTTTGTTCGATATAGCAACCTTTCAGCCGCTCGGTTCATATCAATAATTTCAAATTGTTCATTCCATATAATAATGCCATCAAATGCTTCCTCAAATATATTTTCAAACATACTCTTGCTTTCTCTTAACGCCATTTCCATTTTATATCTTTCAGAAACATTTCGGATAATACTCATATGCAGCCCTTCAACTGAATGCAGCTTCGTCGTAAATTCCAATAATTTTTTTTGGCCATTTGGCATTAAAAACATAAGCTCTTCACGATTAGACTTGTTTCTATATAATTTCTTAATCATCGAAACGTATTTTTCATCTTTTTTGTAAACAAAATCACTGAATTTTTTTTGAATTAATTCTTCATAAGTACTCTCAAATATGCGGAGAGCCGACTCATTTGCTGAAACTATTTCACCTGTTTCTTTCCATAAAATAATTCCATCAAGAGCCTCAGTAAAAAAGTCATTATAGAGTACTTCTTTTTTCTGCTGCCTCCTATCTTCTATCCAGTTCTTCGTTATATTTCGTATTACTGTTAAAAAACCATCACAATCGGTTAATCTAGAAATAATAATTTCCAAACAAATTTCACCATCTATTTTTTTAATAGGAAATAAATAATTTGTATAGGTTTTCATTTGTTTAAATTTGCTAATTTGCTGTCTTATTGCATCCCGATGCTCATGTGGTATGAAATGTGTGATATTTCTGCCAATCATTTTTTTTCTATCTGTTCTTACCATTTCACTAACAGATTGATTTGCCTCCAATATTACCCCATTACTATCAAGTATTAGCAATCCATTTACAGTTGATTGAAAAGCAGAATTAATATTTTTTCCAATTTTCTCTTGCTCTTGCAAGGCATTTCTTAAATACAAATTTTCTTGTTCAAGATCACTTAGTTTCTTTTGCAACTGTTGTAGTTCTTTCATATAAGATACACCTGTCACTTCTAAGCCTCCTTGAGTACGTAGTGATTACATAATTCTACAAAATTCTAAAAATACCTTTAGCTTTTCATATAAAAATAAAGATATTTTTTATGTACTCTTTTTATCCATAAAAACAAAGAAATTGTTTTAAGAAAAATTTATGTTTCATCAGATAAAATAAAACGTACAGCAGTAGAGTGTTTGTTGCATTAACAGCGAGATAAAAATATAACAAATGCTCCATTTTCCTTACATTTATATGTCAGTTATGAAGAAATAACAAAAAATTATTAACAGATAAGTGAATCAAGCTTAACTTTATTATTTCTGTGCTATAAATATAATTATAAGCAAGATTATTCTTGTTCTGAGCGAAGGAAGGAGTCTTTTATGAAACAACATCGAGACTATTACTTTGATAATGCAAAGTTTTTGTTGATTTTTTTCGTTGTATTTGGACATTTCGTTCAGTCTTATAATGAAGAAAGCAACGGTATATATGCGTTATATAAAGTTATTTATACTTTTCATATGCCTGCCTTTATCTTAATTTCCGGATTTTTTGCTAAGGGAATTTACAAACAAGGTTATATCCAAAAATATACAAAAAAACTGATCGTGCCTTATATTATCTTTCAGTTAATTTACAGCATATTTTATTATTATCTTTATGGTAAATCTACATTTACATTAGATCCATTAAATCCTCATTGGTCCTTATGGTTCTTAATTAGTTTATTTTTTTGGAATATGCTATTACTCCTATTTGCAAAAATAAAACCTTTTTATGGATTATCTTTATCCCTCGTATTAGGGCTTGCTATTGGATTCCTTGACTGGACTACAAGCTATTTAAGTTTGACACGTACATTTGTCTTTTTTCCATTGTTTTTAATTGGATTTTATATAAAGAAGGAACATTTTGAGTGGACTAGAGGAAAAGGCGCGAAACTTTTTGCTATTGCTACATTTATTATTGTTTTTATTGGATTTTATTATTTACCATCGATTAACTACCAATGGCTCTTTGGTTCAAAATCTTATTCCACATTAGGAGAAGATCCGCTTCAAGCTATATTTATTCGACTTTTCTTTTACTTGTTAAGCTGTTTGATGATTTATTGCTTTTTTGCTTGTGTGCCAAAAAAACAATATTTTTTCACAAAATTAGGAAACAACACTTTGTATGTTTATTTATTGCATGGTTTTGTTGTTCGCATTTTTAGAATAAGTGATATTACCGATGTAGTAAATCCGCATAAATCCTTTATGCTAATTATCTTTATTTCCTTGGTATTAACTTTACTGTTATCAAGCAAGATAATTACTTCTCTTACACAACCAATTATTGAATTAAAGTTAACGGGATTAAAACAAGTAAAACAAAAATTGTTTAATTATTTTCAAGTTTACAAAGAAAAATTATTTAACTAGCTTTCATTAAAACTAAATTAAGAAAAGCGCAGGCGCCTTACATAGCCCCGAAGAAAAAAGTTCTCTTGACTCATACTTATAGAGACAAGAGGCACTACTCACTGGGGCTAGACGCCAGAGTTAGACAGACTTCAGAAAACTTATACCTTCTTACCTTACAAAGAACTGAAGAGCTTTTGTTTTCTCTTCCGTTTTTATTTTTGATTTTCCTGTTGATTTTTTACTGCTTGTTTATTTGCAGCCGCTGTTTCATAAAATTTACTTGCATTCATATCACCAAACTCCATTCCAAATTCAACAGTAGCCGCTTCTTCTTTTTGTTTTTTCTTTTTTTCTTCCATTTTATTTCTCCTCACTTCCATGTTTAGAATTTCTGTTAGCACCTTTTATTGGATTTTCTCCTTGGCTAAATTCTGCTGAAAATTCACTTTCTTGACTATTTTTTTTAGGTGTTTTACTGTATTTTTCTACAGAATCAAATTTTGCTTTTCTTTTTACCATTTTTTTGCTCACTCCCTCTCTTTTGTTTCACGTTGTATTTTTCCACTTGTCCTTTAAAGCTATCCATCTTTTTTTTCAAAAATAAAAAGCACAAAACAATGGTTGAATTGTTCTGTACTTTTTATTTTATCCAATAATTATTCTTTCTTTTGGGTAATGATAATTGTCTTTTTTCTCTTTGCCTCCAATAATGTATATAAAGGAGGTTAAACCGATTCTACCGATAAACATTAAAACAATAATAACGCATTTGCCTACTACAGATAACTCTGGTGTAAGGCCTAAAGATAAACCAGTTGTACCAAATGCTGAACACACTTCGAATATAATATTTAGTAATGGAGCATTTTCTGTAATGGCAAGGATAACAATTGCCATTATGCACAAACCACTAGCAAGGATTGTAACAACCAGAGATTTTATAATATCTTCTTCATGAATTTCTCTTTTAAAGATCTTAATATGCTTATTTCCTTTAGCAAAATGGTAAATAAACATGATATTTAAGGCTAAGGTTGTTGTTCGAATTCCTCCACCTACAGAACTTGGAGAAGCTCCTACAAACATTAAAAAACAAAAAATTAATAAAGTTGGCAAAGAATAATCATTCAAATCCATTGTTGATAAACCACCACTTCTTGTCGAAGCAGAATGAAAAAAAGCATTAAAAAACACTTGGTGCCAATTCATTCCTATATAATAGTGATTCCATTCTAATAAAATTACAGCAATGGTACCAAAAAGCAGCAATAGTCCAAAAGTTAAAGAAGTCAACTTCGTAAATAACGAAAAACGAAATACTTGAACACTATTGTATTTAGGAAAAAGGTATTTTTTCACTTCTATTAAAACAGGGAATCCTATCGCACCTAATGTGATGAGCATAATATGAACCACTTGAATGAAATAATCCTTTTCATAAGGCATTAAGGACGCACCTGTTAAGTCTAATCCACCATTCGTTGTAGCACTAACAGAAGCAAACAATCCATGTAAAAAGGCTTCCTTCCATGATGGAAAATAATGCAGAAATTGCAATCCTAAAATAAGTGCACCAATTATCTCAATAAGGAGTATTAATTTAATAATTTCCCTTATTAAATTCACTAAGCCGGATAAATTAGATTGATTATGATCCAGCATAATTAATTGTCTTTCCTTTAAGCCGATTTTTTTTCGAAGAACCATCCAAAAAAATGTTCCTAGTGTCATAACTCCAATGCCACCAAATTGTAAAACAAACATTAAAATAAAAATACCTAATGTACTATATGTTTCAGAGATATTAATGACTGTTAAACCTGTTACACTAACCGCGCTCACTGCAGTAAAAACAGTATCCATAAATGATACAGATACTCCTTCTTTATGAACTCCTGGTAAACATAATAATAAAACTGAAACGCTGACTGCCAATAAATAATACCCGGTTATGATTTGTGCAGGAGTAAATTTATTTAGCAATTCTTTAAGCGTTTTCCACATTTAAACAAATCCTTTCCGTTTTTACTATTCTATCATATAGGCTATACTAATTTTTTTAAAGTACTTCTTTATAATAAGCTACCCTGAAAAGGATTTGGCTCTTTTAATAAGTCCGCAGCCAGAATACACTTCGCTTTCCTGCGGGCGAGCGTCGAGCCTCCTCGCTGCGCTGCGGGGTCTCGTCTTTCTCGCATTCCCGCGGGAGTCTTCGTGTATTCTGGCTGCTTCCTGCTTCAACATATCAATACTTAATCAAATTTTCATCGTTCAATGGTGCAAATTTGTTGCATAAGTGTCTTCTCTGAAAAGAGGCGCTCTCAATAAGTCCGCAGCCTGAATATACTTCGCTTTCCTGCGGGCGAGCGTCAAGCCTCCTCGCTTCGCTGCGGGGTCTCGTCTTTCTCGCATTCCCGCGGGAGTCTTCGTGTATGCTGGCTGCTCCCTGTTTCAAACTTAGTTCATAAAACAAAATTGTATGTGCTTGGTTCTCTTTCATCTCTTTACTTTAAATGTAGTGTGTCAGGCTTGTCTATTGTTTATTTTATGTTTTGTAAAGAGGCTTTTCTGTTTCCATAGTACGAAAACTTTACCACTTATGAACAAATGAAAAAGCTGCATACTATAAATACAGATTATTCATTCTGTAATTTTAATTTTAAAGGAGATTATAAAATGGCTACAACAAACAAACTTCTTGTTCCAGGAATAGAACAATATTTAGATAGTGTTAAATATGAAATTGCTCAAGAATTTGGTGTGCAGTTAGGTTCAGATACTGTATCAAGATCAAATGGTTCCGTTGGTGGAGAGATAACCAAAAGATTAGTACAACAAGCACAGGCAGAGTTATCTGGAAAACAAAAATAAATAGAGACATACCGCGATCAGAAATCATTATGATCAACGGATAGACTAAAAAATATTGCTTTATACTCTCTAAAGTCTTTAATTATGTATCTTGTCAGAAGAGGAAATCCACCAAAATTATGCTTTTGGTGGATTTCCCTTTTTTTATATTTTACTGTTAAATGGATTGTTTTATCCTCACTATCATTCAACATGCTTAACAGCTGAAAAAATTACGCTTCTTCTTTAACTTTCCCCACTGATTTATTGGAAATTAAGTAGCCTCCTACAGCAATCCCTATTAAGACCACCCAAAAGATAAGCTTCCATACTTTTGATTCTGGAAAATGTTCATTTAGTACCGCAACCTCTGGATGTGCCAATGTAAATACAGCCAGCTTTACTCCTACCCATCCTACAATCATAAAAGCAGCCGTCTCTAAGCTCGGTCTTGTATGAAGTAGCTTTACAAACCAATTCGCTGCAAATCGCATGATAATCAACCCAATAATTCCCCCTAATAACATAACAGTAAATTGCCCACCATCAATACCTCCAACAGTAAACCAACCCGTTGGTGTTAATGTGATAGCTAATGCAACAGCAGCCAACATGGAATCAATCGCGAAGGCGATATCAGCTAATTCAACTTTTAAAACAGTCATCCAAAAAGAAGATTGTTTTCTTTTCTTCTCTTTTCCTTCTTTTTCTTTATTTCTAAATTTGCCATATAAGTTATGAATCGCAATAAAAAGTAAATATGCTGCGCCAAGCGCTTGTACTTGCCAAACATCTGCTAATATAGAGATCATAAATAATGTCGCAAATCGAAATATAAATGCTCCAAACAACCCATAAAATAATGCCTTTTTTTGCTGATCAGGTGGTAAATGCTTAACCATTACTGCCATTACGACTGCATTGTCAGCTGCTAAAATCCCTTCTAATCCAACTAATACCAATAAAACCCATCCATACTCCAAAATCATACTTACATCCATTTTTCACTATCCCCTCCTATTGTTATAACTTGTATACCCTGTTAGCAATGGTTTATGTCCGCCTCAGTTATTATGTACAAAAAAGCGCAAAAAAGACCTTTGCCAACAGGCAAAGGTCTTGCTAAGCATTTTTCATGCCAACAAAGCCGATGGTTAATAATAACCATGTAATGACGACTTTGTTTTAGGTTTCCCTAACAGCTACTCCCCTTTGAGAAAGTATACAAATAATATATTTTAATTA
>JBDNRM010000187.1:0-8950 GCA_047718615.1 Bacillus sp. (in: firmicutes)
TGGGATTAGCGAGACAGCTGAGACCCTGCAGGCCAAGGGCCGAAGCGGCTAAAGCAGAGCCCCACGGTAAGCGAAGTGTATGCAGGCTGCGGGTGATTACCACAAACTTCTTTTTTACATGAATAAAAACCCAAACAATAATACGAAATATTTTTTACATCGTCGTATCATGGTTCGGGTTTATCTTCGGCTGAAATACTTATGTCCCAGCTTCTTCTTTTTTATCTCCTAATGCGAAAATAATCTCTGCTTCACATGCAATTTCTCCGTCTACTGTAGCTACACATTTTCCTTTTCCAAAGCTTCCGCGAACACGTGTCATTTCTACTTCTAAACGTAGCTGATCACCAGGATATACTTGTTTCTTAAAGCGGCAATTGTCTACTCCGGCAAAAAATGCAAGTCTTCCTTTATTTTCTTCTTTTATCAGCATTGCTACTGCCCCAACCTGTGCAAGTGCTTCAACAATAAGAACTCCTGGCATAACAGGAAAATCTGGAAAATGTCCATTGAAGTATTCTTCGTTTGCGGAAACATTTTTGATTCCTACTGCACGTTTTCCTTCTTCTACTTCCAAAATTCTATCTACTAATAAAAATGGATATCGATGTGGAATAATATCCTTTATCTGGTTTATATCTAACATATTAAGACCTCCTACTAATATGTGGTTCTATTTCATTGTACTTGAATAAGGCATAAAAAAGAAGGGATATCCTCCCTAAAGGCTACCCTGAAAATAGGTTTCCTTATGCTCTCAATAAGTCCGCAGTCAGAATACGCTTCGCTTTCTATAGGACTATGCTTGAGCTGCAGTTATGTTTTTTATTTTTTATTTATTAAATCATTAATATGCGTCCAAGTTTCTTTATGAAATGTCTCACTTGCTTTGCCATTCCCCATCACGCTATAACCTATTACTGTCCCTGCACTTACGCTGCAAGCCATTAAAACAACAATTAAAAGGATTCGTAGCCAAATGGGAATAAGACGTACTCTGATTTTTTTTCTTGTAGAGGCAGTATTGCTTTCGTCTTGTTGTTGTTGATGTTGTTCTCTCGTTAGTGCTTGGCTGCTGTTTGCTGGCATTCTTCTTCTCTCCTTTAAAGGTAAATCCAGTATCCATTGCTAGGATCTCTTCGTTATGTCGTCTCTTTAGTTTACAAAGCAAATTTATGCTTCGAACTTCATGATTTCCATGCGTCGACCTTCTCCGCCCTAGTTATCCCCTTTTTATACACACTTTAGCGTATTCCATTTACTAATCCCATCATTTGATCTGCCATTGTTATAGATTTTGACTGAAATTGGTAAGCACGTTGTGTGGAGAGAAGATTTACCATCTCTTTGCTCATATCAACATTTGAATTTTCTAGTGCTTTTTGCTGAACGGCAATTTGCTCTCTTTGCGCTCCGTCTAAATCTGTCAGCGCCTCATTATTTTCAACATTTTCTGGCAATCCATATAAATTATCTCCTTTTTTCTCTAAAAATTGGGAGTAATTAACATAAGATACACCTATATCTACATTTTGCTCGCTTCCGTCCGGTAATACCGCCGTAATCGTTCCAGTCGCAGATACTTTATATTCTGTTACATTATTATTTAATAAAATGGGATTATTATTTTCATCTAAAACGGAGTACCCCTGTTTTGTTACAAGCATATTTTCATTTTCAGAAGCTGGTGTTAAATAAAAGGATCCATCTCTTGTATATTGTACTTCAGAGTCTTGTCCATTATTTACGAGAACACGGTATAGCTGCCCTTCTTTTGTAAATGCTGTATCCAATTGGCGCTCCGTATTTTTTAAAGATCCCTGTGTCATAACCGTTTGAGTCTGCGCTAATTTCGCACCAACACCTTGACGAATTCCGTTGGCAGTTAAACGATTTTCTTCTAAGTTTGTATTTTTTTGGTTATTGAACTGTTGAAAAAGCAAATCAGTAAATGTTGCATTTTTCTTTTTATAACCAGTTGTATCTACATTTGCCATATTATTACTTATTGTATCCATTTGCTTTTGTAATTGTGTTAGTGTGTTGGTTGCTGTTATCATCGTTCTATTCATAAATGCCCCCTAGCTGGGTATAATAAGCAGTAAATTTGGTGTTATACTTTCCCAATTTCATTTGCTGCCTTGTCCATACTTTTATCATAAGCTTGTAATATCTTCTGATTTGCTTCAAAAGATCTGTAAGCTGCCATCATTTCCGTCATTGTTTTTGATGTATCTACATTTGAATTTTCTAAGAAACCTTGTTTCAACTGAAAAGAAACACCATCAGCTGTATAGGCATTTTCAAGATTTTCACCATCTTGTTGTCGGTAGAGGCCATCTCCTTCTTTTACAAGAGCTTGCGGATTATCCGTATAATTTATACCTAATCGATACGCTTCCCCGTTGCTGCCTTGGACTACCCCTTCATTTGAAACCGTAAAATCATCATTTGCCAGCTGAATAGGGTTATTATTTTCATCCAATACATAATAACCATTAGAGGTTGTTAAGTTACCTTGTCCATCCACTGTAAAATTACCATTTCTCGAATAACGGACTTCCCCATCTGCATTTTGAATAGTAAAGAAAATAGATCCGTTTTTATTCTTCTCATCACCAGGAACAATATTATTCACAAGTGCCAAGTCTGTATTCATATCTGTTTGCTGCAAATCTCCTTGCACAAAATTCGGTATAGCCTCTTGCATATATACTCCTGTCGCCAATGAGCCTATAGGTGTTTTCTTTGTATTACCGGTAAAAGAATTCGCTTCTACACTTTGTTGCAAAAGTTCTGGAAAGGTACGAATGCTTGAAGAATCTGATTTATAGCCTGGAGTATTGCTGTTCGCCATATTATTTGTTAACATTTCAGTTTTTCTCTGTTGTGTTAACATTCCAGATGCTGCGGTATAAAAACCTTTAAACATAATGATCTCCATTCTTTTTATTGATATTATTCATTTCGAAATATGTCGAACTTATCTATATACTTTCTATTATAAAAAAAAAAGATAGAGAAAACAGCAGTAATTTGCAGAAAGTAAGCAAAAATGCCAATTAATTTCACCTGGCATTCATAAATGGCATATTTAGTAAGAAAAGCGCAAGCGCATTGAACAGCTCTGAAGAAAAACGATAAAAAATCGGCTATTCGGAAAAATTCCTAAATAGCCGATTTTTATGATTAAACTATTTAAGTTAAGGGTAGATAAAAAACAAAACAATCCATTAAATAGTGCTTTTCAAATGGTTTCTCTTCATTAGATAGAATGAACCCTGCTAAACCATTATTAGCCTAGTTTTTTCTTCGGTAAACGGTCAATGTTATCCAGCATAATCCCTGTTCCTATCGCTACGCAGTCCATTGGATTTTCTGCAACTAATACAGGCACTTTTAATTCTTCTGCTAATAATTGATCAATGCCGTGAAGCAGCGCACCGCCGCCTGTTAAAATAACCCCTCTGTCAATAATATCTGCTGACAGTTCTGGAGGAGTTCTCTCCAATACGCTTTTTGCAGCTTGTACAATAACTGCTACAGACTCTTTTAATGCCCGCTCAATTTCTTCTGAGTATACTTTAATCGTTCTTGGAAGACCTGAAACCATATCACGGCCGCGAATATCCATCTCTTCTTTTCTTGCACCAGGGAAAACGGTGCCGATATTAATTTTAATATTTTCTGCTGTACGTTCTCCGATCAAAAGCTTATAATGTCTTTTAATATACTGCAGAATCTCATTGTCAAACTTATCCCCTGCCATTTTAATGCTAGAGGACGTTACAATGTCTCCCATTGATAAAACGGCAACATCTGTCGTTCCGCCGCCTATATCTACGACCATATTTCCACTTGGCTGGAAAATATCCATTCCTGCACCAATTGCTGCAACTTTTGGTTCTTCTTCCAAGTAGATTTTTTTCCCACCGCTTTTTTCTGCTGCTTCTTTAATTGCTTTCTGTTCCACACTTGTGATATTTGTAGGACAGCAAATAAGAATTTTAGGCTTAGATAAGAACCCTTTTACATTTAGTTTATTGATGAAATGTTTTAACATTGCTTCTGTGACATCAAAATCAGCTATAACACCATCTTTTAATGGACGAATAGCTACAATATTGCCTGGTGTTCGTCCTACCATGCGGCGCGCTTCTTCTCCTACAGCAAGTACTCTTCCTGTGTTTTTATCAAGCGCTACTACTGAAGGCTCATTTAATACAATCCCTCGACCTTTTACATGAATTAATACATTTGCTGTTCCTAAATCAATGCCGATATCTCTAGCAAACATTAGTTTTCCTCCTGTCATTATTTTTTCTGATTAAACGACTCTTCCACTGCTTCCTGTTTTTTTGAACTAGAAAAACATCCTTGTATTGGAAATATTCCCTGACATCATTCGACACTTTTAGAATAGATAAAATAATTTCTTTCTAATGATAAAAGAAAACGAATAAATGGAAGTTTATTTATGTATTGAACAACAATGAAACATTATTTTTACAACCTTCATTCATTTCTCATTCACCTATTATTTGTATTCCATTCATTTGTAACATGAAAAAATATTTTTTAAATAATCACAATCGTTCTATATAAAATACAACGTATCGTTTTTTCTCATTTTTTCTCGTATTATTCAAGTTGTGAACATGCGTTCCTACTGCTTATTTTATGGTATGAATATTATCCCACTCTAATTTTCTATTTTATCATAACCGTGCTAAAAGAAATAACTTTTTGTAAAAAATTAGCGGTATTTCAGCAGTTTTTTTCTAGTTTATATACTATTACCTAATTAATAACGAAAAATGTTCGTAAATAGTTTCTATCTATTTAAAAAAAGAGAACGGAACTACACCCATTCCTTTTATCCGTTTACATAAATAGAGATTAAGTAATTTTTTCTATTTAAAAAAGATGAATTAAGATCATTTTATGTATAATTTTTTGTTCTATCGACGGAGATATCCCCATCGATAGAGGTTTTTTTGGACAAATTATTTCTTTTTCTAATCTCTTTTTTTCCGCTAATAATTACACTGTCTCCCCTTCAAGCTCTTCTTCTTTTTTATACTTCATTTTTGTTGCTTCCCCACCACGCAGATGTCTTATTGATTTATGGTAATCTAGAATTTCTTTCACTTCATTTGCAAGGTCTGGATTAATTTCAGGAAGCCTTTCTGTTAAATCCTTATGGACTGTACTTTTGGATACGCCAAACTCTTTCGCAATAACGCGAACTGTTTTTCTCGTCTCCACGATATACTTTCCAATCTTGATAGTTCTCTCTTTGATGTAATCGTGCACACCACTCGCCCTCCTTAAATTGGATGTGAGAAGTGTGAAATGAGACTCGCTTTTCGCTTCATAGAAATTCTTCATCCCGCACGTTTCCTTTCAGGTAAAATATCCTTGTTTCTCATGCGGCAGAAAGCATATAGCGCTTTCTGAACTTATTATGATTAAACATGTCCTCAGCTGTATATCCATATTTATAAACGACTCCTCACTCCAAACTTCATCTTTGTAAGGTTTGTAACATTTTATTAGCTTGGGCGGGACTTTATGCAGAAAACCGTGAATAGGGACAAGGTTTTGTCTATTTTTTTTCATTTTCCTTAAATTTCTTCCCTCAAAAGCCAACTTTTCTCTCCTTCCTCCGTTCTTAAATTAAGGCTTTTTTAAGAATTCTTTATTAACATGAAAAATAAGAAAACGCCGTTAACGATAAGGAACAGAATGGAGGAATATAAATGGCTAAGAAAAAAAGAACGAAATGGATAATTGGATTATCAAGTGTCGCTGCTTTTACTGGCTTTGTTGGTTTATTAAACAAAACAGATTCTGCTAGCAGCAATAATGCTGCTGCCTATGAAAACGAATCAACTCAAATAATGCCAAATAATCAAAATCCTTTTTCAGAGGATAATCAAAATAATGGCTCTTCCAACACTTGGAGTGGTGACTACGATGGGGATGCTTCAGAAGACAGAAGACAGCAATTACTCCAGTGAAGCTCCTAGTGATGGCTTCTATAACAGAGGAAATGGACAATACAATAATAATAATGAAGTCAACGGCCATGCCTCTTAACGTATTTAAGACATTACAGTACTTCCTAGAATTTCATTGCCAAGGAGTTATGTGTTATGTATGAATTTCCATGTATGAATACAAGTATTAAAGCATTTGATGTTCCTGAGAAAACAAGACATAAAGTACAAGCTCTTTTTAAAAAATCTGAACAGACATTATCAAGATTTGATTCAAGTAGCGAACTTTCACAGCTTAACAGGTCTTTTCATATCCCTTTTCTCTGCAGTTCTATTCTTTTTGCAGCAATAAAAACAGCTGAAAAATATTATAGATGTACGAAAGGGATCTTTAATCCTTACCTAGGGAAGCAAATAACAGAACTTGGGTATCACTGTAGTTTCGAAAATATCCAACAAACTGAAATTGTTCTTCCCATTCAGAGACTGAACACAAAGATAGATGATTCTATCAGCATAAATAATGGAATGAGAAGTATAACACTGCAAAAAAGAGTACAGATAGATTTAGGCGGCATAGCAAAAGGCTGGACAGCGCAATGTATTTCCGAACTATTGCAAGAAGAGGGATATTCTAACGGAGTTCTTGTTGCAGGTGGAGATATCACTGTCTGGGGAGCAAAAAAACAAGAAAAAACGATACGGATCGAACATCCTGTTTATGAACACTCACCTGTTTGCTCTTTTGTTTTACAAAATGATGCAGGTATTGCGACAAGTTCTATAAAAAAAAGAAAATGGCTAGCATCTTCTGGAGATGTTTTGCATCATATTCTCGATCCTAGGACATCCCTTCCAAGCGATTCAGATCTTATGCAAGCATCTGTAATTGCTCCAACGCTAACAGACGCGGAGGTTTTTGCTAAATGTTTGCTTGTACTAGGCTGGAAAGATGGGCTAGCATTGCTACATTCATTCCATAAACCGATTATATCGATCGGCATAACCACTACTGGAGAATTATTATATGATGGAGATTTAACTACTTATTTAAGAGGAGGTATTATTGTATGAATGAATTAAGCGAATTTTTCAGCATTTGGAATGTAACACGTGCTGCTGCCATAACTGCTTATCTGCTGCTTTTTATATCAATGGTCACTGGCATAACATTTAACCTTCCAATTGTTCCAAAACGTTACCAAACAATCACGCGCTCTACCCATGAAACTACTGGCTGGTTTGCTTTATTGTTCGGCATGGTGCATGGGTTGGTGCTTTTATTAGAAAAAGAGTATACCTCCTATACTTTACTAAATATTCTTGTTCCATTTACTGTAAAGCACGATGCGTTGGCACTTAGTTTAGGGATTTTTTCCTTTTACGGCATGTTATTACTGATCGTATCTACAGATTTCCTCAAAAAAATCGGGAAAAAGCTATGGAGACTTATTCATTTTGTTTCATTCCCCGCCTTTTTCTCTGCTTTACTGCATGGAATTTTAATAGGCTCCGATAGCAAGAATTCGGTTATGGTTTTTATGTATGTTTTCACAGGCTGTACAGTAACGTTGCTAACCATTTTCCGAGTAATTTATGAATATCAATCACGAAAAAAGAAAGTTGTCGTAGAAAGCAACCATCAATAGAAATAGCTCGGACATACTTGCTCATTAAATAAGAAAAGGCTGACCTGTGAATCGACCAAGTTAAAAACTCTAATAGTCGCAGATTTTTCACTGTTGGTTTATTCTGTTTAACAGGAATAATAAAAAGGAATTGAATGGATACGTCTACGTATATAAAGAGGAAAATATTTGCATTCATTCTGTTTTCTACAATCTATCTTTTTTGTTATAACCTCAATTATAGATAAAAAATGACAAATTTCTCGGGAAATAATTATACAAAAAATATAGTCCAGCAAGCTTATTTGCTCTTTTTGGCAAATGAGATTACTGGACTTATGTTTTTTATGCGTTTGGATCTGTTGTTACACTGCTTTCCGAATCATCTGTTGTTGATTTAGTAGAATCACTAGAGTTGTCTTCTTGCAAAGCATCTTCATCACTAGATTTAGAGTCACTATCTTCTAATGACGCACCTTCTGGAACTGTGCCGCTCTCATCTAATGTAGACTCATCATCACTTGCCTTTTTTTCTAATGACGCATTCTCTTCTGCAGCAGTGCTTGCACCAATTGTCTCATCTTTTTCTAAAGCGCTTAATGATTTATCAAAAAAATCAATTGGATTTACAGCAACATTATTTTTACGAATTTCAAAATGGACATGAACACCAGCTTCTTTATTAAAAGAACTTTTACCTGCTGTTGCAAGTGATTGTCCCTTCTCTACTTGATCTCCCTTTTCCACTTTAAAATCTTTTACTGATTGATAGACTGTTTTAATGCCATTGCCGTGATCCAATTCAATAGTATTACCTAGAACAGGATCAGTAGTTACGTTTGTAACGGTTCCACTTAAGGATGCGACTACATCAAATTCACTATCATCTTTCATTTTTAAATCAATGCCTGTATTCGGCTGATACATATTATCGTAGAATACTAATGCATTTACTTGTTTTTCTTTGTTTTCTGCATTATCATAAAATTCTTTCTGTGTCACGACAGCATCTTGATCAGCAACTGGCCATGAAAAATTTTCTAAGTTTTTACTCACCGGCAACCCAGGATCATTAAATTGTTTCGTTGGCGATTCACCTGCATCATATTTAAAATCATCACTGTTAGATGCACTGTTTTGATACCAAAGAACCCCTGTTAAAATAATGGCTGCACTAGCAATATAAACGGCTGGGAATGCCCAACGCTTTTTAAAGAAACGTTTTACTTTTGAATTTGGAGAAGTACGTTTGTTTTCTTCCTCTCTCATTATCATCACCTCAGCAATCATTCTGAACAGATAATGAGAATAATATACATT
>JBDNRM010000188.1:0-8928 GCA_047718615.1 Bacillus sp. (in: firmicutes)
TAATTATAGCACATTCCATACAGGCTTGGTGCAAAAATTCTCATCCTTATTTTACATTTATATTACAAAATTAATATGTTTTCTTCATCATAATTTAATGTTCTATACTATATAGACGAATAAAAAATAAAAAAGTTGCATTTTTAGTATGGACAAATGTCATCTTTCTTATAAAAAACAGCGGTATTTCTTTATAGAGAAATACCGCCGCATCATTTTTTTATTTTCGATTAACTTAATGCTGCAACATTTTCTTCACTTTGTCCTTTAGCAGCTTCTTCTCGATACTTTTTCTTTTCTTTATTGGACATTTTTTTATAATCATCCAGAAATTTTTCATATGCAGGGATTACTTCTTTAATGCTTCCCTCCATTTTCACTTTACCATATTCTAACCATATTGCCTTTTCACAAAATTGCTTCATCTGGCCAATAGAGTGACTCACAAAAAACATGGTTTTTCCATTTGTTTTAAATTCGCGCATTTTTTCAAAACATTTTTCACCAAATGCTTTATCCCCAACAGATAACGCCTCATCAATAATCAATACATCAGGGTCTGTATGAACAGAAATGGAAAAGCCTAATCTTGATCGCATCCCACTGCTGTAGGATTTAACAGGTTGATCGATAAACTTGCCCAACTCCGCAAATTCAATAATTTCGGGCTCTAAACGATAAATCTTTTCTTTGCTGAAGCCAAGCATTAAACATTTTAATTCAATATTTTCTCGTCCAGTCAGCTGATTATTTAAACCTGCTGCAACTGCAATTAATGATGCTTGTCCGTCTATTTCAACCGATCCTGAGGTTTCCGGAACAATACCTGCGATAATATTGGAAAGAGTGGACTTACCAGATCCGTTAATGCCCACAAACCCAATCGTATCTCCTTTATCTGCTTCAAAGCTTACATCTCTTAATGCATAAAAGGGTTCTCCATAGCTTTTAGGTGAGAATATATCAAATAATCGTTCTTTATTGCTATTATATAATTTGTATCGTTTCGTTAAATTTTTAACAATAACTGATTTTTTCATGTCATCACTTCCATTACAAGAAATCAATAAAGTGTCTTCTGAACCTTACATGTAAATAAGAACCTAAAGAAAGCATAATTAATACAATCACCCAAAAATAAACAGTAGTATGCCAATGTTCTACAATAAACCAACCTTCTCCTAATAGCGCATATCGATATCCTTCTACTAAATAATAAAATGGATTCAATCGCATTATAAATTGAAACATAGGTGCAAAATGGTCTGACGGCCAAAGAATAGGTGTGACGTACAGCAGCACTCTCATCAATGATTGAATTAACATTTGAAAATCTCGTACAATTGTTGCGATTGTCGATGTAATTAGCGATAAAGAAAACAGAAAAATAATCGTTGCAAACAAGAAATACGGAAGCTGAATATAATAAATGCTAATTGGAAGTCCCATAAATTGAAACGCAATAATCGTTGCAATCATCAATAAAAGCTGAGGATATAGCTTAGATAAAATAACATAAGATGGAATCGCACTTAATGGAAAGTTCATTCGCGATACCATTTTCAATCTCGAATAGATTGACTTCGAACCTTGCGTAATGGATGGGTAAATAAAGAACCAAATTAGTATGCCTGCCAGCATCCAGGAGAAATAGTGATATTGTCCTCCTCCATGTGGATAGGTTACATCTTTTCTCTCTTGAACAAACCCAAATACGAACCAATAAATCGCAATTTGAATCCCCGGATTAAACATTTCCCAAAAAATACCTAAATAATTGTTATTATTAGCACTTTTTAATTCATAAAATGATAATCTTCTAATCAAATGAAAATTATCGTATTGTTCTTTAAGAACTTTAAATACGGAACCCATAAATCATGTATCCTTCCTTTAGCCTATTGAATATCAATAGGCTACTCTAATAAAAATTCACACACCTATTTATTTCAAAAATACTTCCTCTACTACCCTTTTAGAAGCTTCCCCATCTTCTAAATAACAAAACATATTATAAAATTGATCGAACTGATCATTTAACGGCATTGTGCTAGCTTGTTTAATATAATCAATTACTTCATCGTTTGTTTTCGCAAGGGGACCAGGAGCCATTTTCTCAAAATCAAAATAGAAACCACGTAGTTTATCTCGATAACTGTCGATATCATAAACAAAAAAGATCATAGGTCGTCTCAAATTTCCATAATCAAAAAATACAGAAGAGTAGTCTGTTATCAACAAGTCTGAGATTAGATATAGTTCTCTAATATCTTCATAATTAGAAAAATCGTAGGCAAATCCACTATATGGTGTCAGATCGAGATTTTCTGCCACTAAATAATGCATTCTTAGCACAATAATATACTCATCGCCTAATTCTTCTTTTAATCTTTTTAAATCTAACTCTAAATCAAATTTATATTTGCCTTTACCATAAAATTGATCATCTCTCCATGTAGGAGCATATAAGATAATTTTTTTCTCTAATGGCAAACCGAATTTTTCCTTTAAAGCCGTTATGTTTTCCTTTGTATTATCATTAAACAATGCATCGTTTCGTGGATAACCTGACTCAATCATTGTTTTCGTAAATCCAAATGCACGAGCGAAGATTTCACTTGAATAGTTATTAGGAGAAATTAAATAATCCCAATTGCTGGATTCCTTTAAGAAATTTCTTTTATATTTCTCCGTATTCGTACCAGGCATATGCACTTCATCCATATCAGCAGCAAGCCTTTTCAACGGTGTGCCATGCCATGTTTGCAAATATGTTGTATTCTTTGGTTTTGGTATCCATAATGGCAAGCGGCTGTTGCTTACCCAATACTGCGCTCTAGACATCGTCAGCAACCAGCGAACAGAGAATCTTGGCACAATATCAATCCCTCTGTTTTCAAAATTTTGGATAAACCGTTTATCTACACTCCAATAAAGCCTATACTCTGGATGATTTTCCTTAATATACTCATATATCGCTCTTGGATTACAGCTATATTGTTTTCCTAAAAAGCTCTCAAAAACAACTGTATTTTTTTTAGAAGGCAATTTACCTAACACTTTAAATGCTACTTTATATAACAGTTTTGCCTTCTTGCTTCGTTTCATTCTTTGTAGCTTTCCTTTAATTCTCGATTTCAGCTCTTGCTTCACGTTATAATCTGATATTCTTATCGATAAAAATTGCTTTTTAACCGTTGATTTAAGAAAATATCTTTTCTTTCCATACATACTAGGTACAATTACTTTTTGTTTTCTATATTTAGGATTATAAGATTGAAACTTTAGGCGTGGACTAAGCAACCTTTTTGTCTCACCGTTAACTATATAGATTATTTCTAAATAAAAACGATAATAGATTAACGGATCATTATTTAAGTACTTGCTTAAATCAATAGTACCTTCAAAGCCGATTAAATCAAAATCATGATTGCTTGTACCATACATTTCCGTTAAATCATTTCGTGTATTCGATTCTAACAATACCTTATGCTGCTCTTCATTTAAATTATTTGTAATAATTAAATTCTTCACTTGATTAACGGGTACATTGCTTCCCCAAGCAGGATCTAGACCATACCCAGAAATACGAATAGAACCTTCTTTTGATAAATAGGCCTCTTCTATATTGGCAATTATTTTTTGTTTGGTTGTTTTAAAAGAAAGATTTCCTTTATTCGTTGTATATGGAAAAAACATCGTTTCCTCTTTAGGAAATAAACAAAAATATAATTCTAATTCTGCGCCATTACTTTTTAAACGATATTTTTGTGCCTCTTCCTCTTCCTCTTCTGAAGACTCAAGCGACACATACAAATCCCAAACTGCTTTTTGATTAAAAATGTTATCACTTTCTTTTAAAGGAATAGTAGTTTCATACATCCCGTAGTCTTCCTGCACAGCTACTTGTTCAAACGGATACTTTATTGGCCGCCCCGTATTTCTTTGCAAGAAATCCAATGATGCTTGTTGACCTTCTAATAGAGCATGTTTAAAACAAAATTTTATATATAATTGATTATTATCAATGGCAATCTTTTGTATTTGTTTATGTACAAATCCAGATTCACTCATTCTGTTACTCCTCTCACCTCATAAGAAAAGCGCAAGCGCCTTGCTCATCGCTATACGAACTTGCTGCATGTAAACTATTTTCTTTCTTATCAGCTTTTTGAATCTATCAAACATTATATCGGTTACTTAAAAGTATTTCAAACTAAATATCAACCCTTGCCAAACATTCTATTTTTTTCAAATCACTTTCAAACCTACCTATGGATTCCATCTGTTCCATGTTTAAAGCAAGGAGCAGTAGAATACACGAAGACCACTATGGAAAGCGAAGTGTATTCTGACTGCGGACACATTGAGAGAGCCAAATCCTTTTTTCAGGGTAGACACCCATGCAAACAAATTTGGCACCATGGCCCATGAACAGAAGCAGGTTTCTTAAATTTATTAGCAGGGAGCAGTCAGAATACACGTAGAAGACTCCTATGGGATTTGCGAGACAGGTGAGGCCCCGCAGGAGTTTATTCCGAGGAGACTCACCGCTCGCCCCATGGAAAGCTAAGTGTATTTTGACTGCGGACTATTCGAGAGCACCAAACCCTCTTTTCAGGGTAGCCTTCTCCTAAAAATACTCTTCTTACTTTAATCTTTCGCGAAAATTTCTTTTTTAAACATGCCATCTAGAAAAAGAAAACTCAATTTAATCACAACTACACAAAAAGGAAAATGCCAACATTCAGTTTACCAAACACCCAATTTTCAGATTCAGCACGTTAAAAAAGCTGACAGCAAAAGTTGTCATACAACATTTGCGTCAGCTCTTCTACTTATTTAAAGGCAGGTAAATCTAATTGCATGCGATAAGAACTTAATAAACTGTACATATTATACATAGTACTTACCTGCTTGCTTGCCCAGCCAATATCTGTTGCATACTGGTGTGAACTAACTCTACCATATTGCACTATATCAGACAGATTAGGATTCCAGCGCATTTCATATAAAGTATTTTGTTTATAGGTTGGATTATTAATGTATTTTTCCCCTATAAATTTTGCTCCGCCAATAATAGCCTGTTCAGGCGTAAACCAGCCTTCTTTGTAGGCATACTCAGAGCCACTTTGAAGAGGAGAACTATCATAAGCTCCAATTCCATACATATTGTAGACCATTTTTGGTTCTACATCTTTTCCATCTACTTTTGATACAAGAACCCCTGTTGCCAATTGTGATTTCCCATTTCCTGTTTCCAGCATAGCATGTGAAATTAAATAGATTTCATTAACACCGTATATCTCACCAGCTTGCAAAAACGCTTCTGCTTTGCCGATGAATATGTTTTTGTTCCATAAAATCTTCTCATTCACTTCTGAATCACTTAGATTAGCGCTGCTAGACAAATCTAAAAACTGCAGCCTTTGCTTTGCATCATTGATAAAATTATTCGGATCCAAATAATACTTAACATCATAAGGACTTGCATTTACCCATGTATGATAAGCCGTCTTATACGTAAGTGGAACACCTTCCAAATACTTAGATGGAACATAGTATCTCGAATAGTTGATCTCATACCAACTTTTACCGAAACTATCTTTCTCCGTTTTTGAAATTATATCTATTTTATCGTTCGTTGTTAATGTTCCAATACTCCAAAAGTCTACACTAGGACCTCCACGAACATTCCATTTTCCGCTCTTTCCATTTTCAGCAGTCTTAACAACTGCCTGTGTACCATTACTTAATAATGTTACAGCGTCTTCCATAATGTAGGCTTGATAATTTTTATCTGTTTGAGGGTTTAAGACCATTTGATTATCTACATGTTGATCCAGTGTTTTATTTAAATAAAAATAGTTAGAAAAAACATCCTTTGATTTGTTCATTTCAAACTGAAGGAAGGCATTTCCCGTATCTTCATAGTATTTCAAAACAATGGTATGATCGCCTTTTGTTAAATAATGTCCTAAAAGTTCGCGTCTTTCTCCCTCACTATTATTCCATGAATCAATCACTCTATTACCGTCAATTTCCAAAATAACTCCATCGTCAGCTGTAATCGCAAAATTATAGTTTGTATTTTCACTGACCTGAATCACTTTTTTATATATGGCCGTAAATTGATCATTTGGTATAGCACTATCTGGTGATCCATTCTGCCAATTGTATTGAATATCTGTTACCTTGTTATACGAATTTTTCCCACCAACAATAATAGATTTATGCGCATCATATACATTGTAAGTTGGAGGATTGTCTACATCAATCTTGCCGGCATAATATTGAGCAAGCCATCCTGAAGAATCGACTTCATTTCCTTCTTCATATTTTGCAAGTGATAACTTAAATTTAGCTGCTTTCGTATTATCATAATAACGAACTTCCACCCAGTGAATATTATCATTATTATTATCGTCTATTTTTATTTTTGTTGCTTTTTCACGATATTTGCCATTTTTCCATTGATCAATAACTACTTTACCATCAATTAATACTTGCACCCCATCATCAGACAAGCCTCTTAAAATATATTCTCCTGCTTCTATTCTTTTAGCCGTTACATATTTTGCGGAGAACATATCGCTATTAATTCCATCAGCAGGTGCATTGTAGCCAAAGTCTTGTTCCAATGTCATGCTATTATCCGTACTAAAAGTTCGGACTGCTGCAGGATGACCAGTTAATTCTTTATTATTATAATAGTAAGCAAGCCAATCTCCCAGTGGCAGCACATCTGCCGCTAATGTAGCCTTGCCCGTATTTTCAAAATAATCAACTTGCACTTTGTGATCTTCATCGCTTAAGTTTTTAATAAGTGCACTATTTAAGCGTCCACCTGAATTTTTCCATCTTGAAATAAGCTCTTTATCGTCCACTTTTACTTTAATTCCATCATCTGCAAATGTATAAACAAAATAATCATTTACCCCAGATATATTTTTAATAAAGGAAGCCGAAAACCCGTCTTTTCCTGTGTTGGCGAATCCTGCTTCTTTCCCCCAGTTGTAATGAATACTATTTGTCTGAAATACAGATCCATCTCCTGATAGATTGCTAGTTGGAAACGACATGCCTAACCAATCTGTAGAAGAAATTAAATCATTAATAGGTTTAATCGTAAAATTCAATTTAGATTTTCCTGTTTTCTCTAAATATTCTATTCGGATCCAGTGAACATCTTTTTTATCATTTTCCTCATTATTGCGGTCTTCAATATTTAGTAGTAATTTGTTCTCAATAGAGTTTCCTTTTCCCCATCTGTTGATGACCAATTTATCGTCAACATATACTTTCACACCGTCATCTGCAACGTTTTGAATCATGTATTTACCTGCTGGTAATCTCATCGCCGTCATAAATTTTGCAGAATAATTATTAGTAGCAATACCTTCTATTGGTGCACCATATCCTAAATCAAAAGAAAGATTTCCATTTTCATTTCCGCTGATAATTGTTTTTGTTTTAGGCTTGCCAGTTAATGTCGTATTTGGATAATAATAAGCCAGCCAGTTTCCAAAAGGAACTGCATCTGCTGTGAAGAATGCTTTTTTTGTTTTCTCCAAATAGTCGAACTGAATTGTATTATCATCATTGGTTAAACCTGTTATTAAAGCTTTATTTTCCTTGCCCCCAGAACCAGACCATCTGCTGAAAAGGCTTTGTCCATTGATGCTAGCTTTTGCTCCATCATCGGCAATCGCATGTACAAAATAATCATTTTGCTTTAACAGCTTATAATAGGATGCTGAAAAATTGTCATTATTTATTTTTGCATGCGGACTAGAGTAGTCCCAGTTAAAAAATAAACCATTTTGCTTCTCAGCAGCGCTATTTCCTCCAACTACATTTGCTAGTCCTGCTAAATTTTGATTATTATAATAGGAAGATACCCAATGATCATATGATAATTCCTCTTGAAATGGTTTAATGGTAAAATCGAGAAAACTTTTACCTGTTTTCTCTACATATTCCAGTCGGATTTCATGTATTTCTTTAGCAGTCTTTGTATCCGCTATTTTAATTTTAATAGAATTTGAACCTTTTTTCGGTTGATCGATGATTTTTTTTCCATCTATATAAATTTTTAAAGAATCGTCAACATTCGTTTGAATAACATAATCACCTGCAGGTAATCGTTTATAAGTAGATAACTTAACTGAATAATTATCTTTCCCAATATTTTTAGCACCAGGACTTTTGTTACCATGATTAAAAGATAATTTACCGTTATTTTCATTCCATATTAACGAATCTTGTGGAGCACCTTTTAAACTTGTATTATTAAAATAATAGCCTATCCAACTATTAAAAGGCAGAATTTCAGAAAACAAGGATGCATTACCTGTATTCTCATAATATTCACTGCGAACAGTATGGGAGCCTGTCTCTAAATTAGGCAAAGCCTTTGTAAAATACTTTCCTCCTGAATTGCTCCAGCTATTTATTTGCACTTGGTTATCTACAAACATTCTAATTCCATCATCAGCAAACGCACTTAAGAAATAATCTTTCTGCTCGTTCACATCGATGCTTTTTTCAAATTTTGCAGAAAAATTATTTGCGTTAATATTTTTAATTGGTGCTTGATTTCCCCAATTAAATTTAATTGCTTCAGACGAACTTACAACAGCTTTCCCTGATAATTGCTTGTTATTATAAAAACTTCCTGACCATTGACCTTGTGCACTTGCTCTATCATTTATAGAAAATAAAAAATAAAAACAGATAACAAGCATTAAAATATTAATAAACTTCTTGGCATTACTTTCTTTATTGATTTGTTACACCCCCAAAAATATATCTCTTCTTTTCTATTATCGAAGAATCTAGTACAAATGTTAAGCTAGTTTCTAGAAAAAAACTAGACATTTCTTCCTATTTTCACTAAATTTCTACAAAATTATTAACAAAAAATAG
>JBDNRM010000189.1:0-8876 GCA_047718615.1 Bacillus sp. (in: firmicutes)
TACTTTTAGAGGCTGGAGGTTATCTTTCACAGGGGCTAGGCGCTGGAGCTAGACAGCCTTCACATTTCAAAAAATATATACTTCCTCACCTTTTAAAAAACTAGCCTCCCATTTTATTGTTCTAAACCGAGTAACATCAAGACTTGCAAACGAATTTGATGGTGCGAAGTTTGAGTTGACTATATTAAAAAACATAAATAACCAGTATAGAGAAGTAACCACTTAAGTGCTAAATTAGAGCATGTTCGTCTTTACCTATTAACTATTTCGTTATGTCTCAGCCTCTTCTTCGTCGAGCCAAGTCTTGTAACAGCATCAGCACTAATCCACCCAGCAAATCAGAGTCAGAACTGGAGCAACTGCAAATCATCCTAACTACGAATAAAGAGCATTCCTCTAATGACAGGAATACTCTTTTAAAACTCTTGCATCAACAACAGATTTTATCCTCGTCTTTCACTTTGCTGACGCTAATGGATACTTCTAGTTCTTGTGCAGTATTACCAATATACATTCCTTTTAATGGAGTAATATCTGCATAATCCCTGCCGGTTGCCACACGAATATGCTGGTTTAATGCCATCATATTGTTAGTTGGATCAAATCCAATCCACCCATGCTTTGGAATATAAACTTCAACCCATGCATGTGTTTGAGAATCGCCGCGCATTGCAGCATCTTCCCCTCCATAAATATAGCCGCTTACATAACGTGCAGGTATTCCGACATGTCTGCAAATTCCAAGCATAACATGGGAAAAATCCTGGCATACTCCTGAACGTTTTTCCACTACCTCATAAGCTACTGTTTTAACATCAGTAGCTCCAGGTACATAGGAAAAGTTTGTATAAATATACTCATTCAGTTTTTGTAAAAAAAGATAGGTATCAGCATCTTTTTCTCCAAGATCATTTAAAATGTATTCAAGCATCTCTTTTTTCAACATTGTATAGGAAGTAGGCATAAGAAACTCAGCAAATTCTCCTCGAAAAGCCGCACTTTTCATAATAGCGTCCATTTCTTCTGTCATTTTCACTTCTGGAAACGGATAATCAATCTCTAAAAGAGACTGGGTTTCCACAACTAGCTCATCATGTGCCTCCCATAAGTAAAAGCTGCTCACTTCATTTCCCCAGTAATCATTATGATTATAATGCTTTGTCCACGGTTTAATGATTAATTCATAATTCAATACATGTTGATTTGGGGTAGATAATGGTTTAAAGATGCATTGATTAATACTTTGCTTTACTGGCAAGCTATATTTATAATGCGATCGTTGAAGCACTTCATATTTCATGTCGGACTCATCTCTCCTAAATAATATGTCTCCATAATTGCAATTCCTACTGAATCACAAAGAGACTGTATTCTTTGACAGTATTCATGGAGGGAAACTGGCAAATTTTTCACCGATTCATAGCGCAATTCTTGATGAAGTTCTTCTATCTTATCATAAAGCTTTTGAGAATAAGTATTTACTTGCTTTTTTTCCAACGTCTGAAATGCGTAAACAAGCTGCTGCACGCCAAATTTTGCCGAACGGGGATGTGCAGAATCAAAAAGCAAATAATCAACAATTTTTACAGGATTCATCGATGCTTGGTATTTTTGAATATAAGAATGATAGCCGCTTAAACTGCTTAGCACCGAGCTCCAATAATGGTATTGAATATCTTCTTTTTCAAACCTTTCTGTTCTTCTTTTATGATAATAAACATCCATGGTTCTTGCCAATTTGCGAATAACCTCCAAGTATTTGCCGAACATTAAGAATAAATATCCTTCTTCCTGAAGCATGAAACCTGAAATAATACCTTGTAGCAAAAAATATTTTTCGTGAATGCCTTGCAGGAACCGGTTCAATTTTTCTGTATTATCTTCAAAAAAGTTAATCCCTTTTATTTCCATATATAAATCATTGATTACTTCCCAAAATTCAATCGGCAAAATTTCCCGAATCATTTTCGCATTTTCTCTTGAGAGGGTTATACAGGAAAAGATAGAATTCATGTTTTGCTTAGAAAAGGCCAAATATTGAATGACAGATTCTCTATTATACGTATCATATAATCTTTTGAATTCTTTTTTATCGCTTGCAATTTCTATTACTTCTTCCCAGTCATTCTCTGTTCCTACCACCGGATCCTGATTTTCCAAAATACTGACAAGTCTTACTGATAATAGTTTCGCTACGCTATCTGCACGTTCCATATTCTGAGCAATCCAATAAAGAGAGTCTGCCACACGACTTAACATTTTATTCCTCCTCGCCTTCTATACTGCTGCCCAATACCCATGTATCCTTGCTTCCACCACCCTGGGAAGAATTGACGACTAAAGAACCTTTCTTTAAGGCAACTCTTGTTAGTCCACCTGGAATAACCCTTGGCTCATTATTCATTAAAACAAATGCACGAAGATCCACGTGTCTGCTTTGAACTCCCTCTGAAGTATATGTCGGCAAAGTAGAGAGAGAAATGGTTGGCTGTGCAATAAAGTTTTCAGGATATTCCATTATTTTTTTTCGAAAAATGCTTTTCTGCTCGTCTGTCGCATGTGGACCAATCAGCATGTTATAACCACCAGAAGAGTTCCTTTCTTTAAATACAAGCTCATCTAAATGAAGTAATGCATACTCATAATCTTCTTTTTTGGATAAAATATATGTTTTTACATTAGATAATATTGGTTCTTCTTGTAAATAATAGCGAATCATATCTGGGACATATGCATAAGTTGCTTTATCATCTGCCACACCATTTCCGATAGCATTGGCAATAGATACATTTCCTGCTCGGTAGGCATCAAGTAAACCTGGTACTCCGATTACAGAATCCTCTTTGAACTCCAATGGATCTAAATAATCATCATCAATTCTTCTGTAAATAACATCTACTTTCTGCAGCCCTCTTGTTGTTTTCATATAAACAACTCGTTCCTTTATGATTAAATCACGGCTTTCGACTAACTCAATCCCCATCTGCCTTGCCAAAAAGCTATGATCATAGTAAGCAGAATTAAATCTACCTGGAGTAAGTAAAACAATAGTAGGTTTTTCGATATTTTGTGGCGCAATATTTTTTAATGCCTCAAGCATTTCATATAAATAATTGTCTAATGACTGTAATTCATACTCTTTAAAGAGCTCCGGGAAAATCTTTCTCATAATAAAACGATTTTGGAATACATAGGAAAGTCCAGAAGGATTCCGTATATTATCCTCTAATACAAGGTAATTCCCTTTGTCATCTCTAATCAGGTCAATTCCTGCAATAAACACATGATTCTGCTCTGGTACTTTCACTCCATACACTTGATGATAAAAATGAGGAGAAGTAACGATTAAATCACGGGGCACCACTTTATCCTTTAATATATTCTGATCATTGTATACATCTTCAAGAAAGCAATTCAATGCTTTAACTCGCTGCTTTAACCCTTTATCAATCATTTTCCAGTCTTTCTGCGAAATGATTCGCGGCAGCGGATCAAACGGCATCGTTCTTTCTGTTCCTTCTTCATTATCGTACACAGTAAACGTAATCCCCTGGCGCATAAAATCCTGCTCTGCAAGCATATGCCTTCTTTTAATAGATTCCTCATCTAAAAGAGACATATTGTTCCATAATTTTATATAAGCAGGATGTGTTTTAACTGAATTTTCAAACATTTCATCATAATAGTCTTTTTTCAATTTATATTCATTTATCAACTAGATACACCTGCCTTTATAACCATAAATTCGACAGACTTTTGCAAATTCCTTTACAAAAATAACTAAATTTTAGAAAAATTCTCTAAATATGATGTAAAAAGTATAATCCAGGGTAATACTTAAATTATTCTACTTTCGTTTCCTTTCTTGGAAGTTTATAATAAAGTTTTGGTTATATTATTGATATAATCATTTATAGGAACTTTTTTCTTTAAGCTTTCGGGTTATTAATACATATAAATGAAAGGTGGCTATAAAAATGGATAATAATAACAATTCTAATTTTATTAAAAATATTATTACAGAAGATTTAAAAACTGGGAAACATCGTTCTGTGGTGACACGCTTCCCTCCAGAACCAAACGGTTACTTACATATCGGACATGCAAAATCCATTTTCATTAACTTTGGACTTGCGGAAGAATTTAATGGAAAGACCAATCTCCGTTTTGATGACACAAATCCATTAAAAGAGGATATCGAGTATGTGAATGCTATTAAAGAAGATGTAGAATGGCTTGGTTATAAATGGGAAAATCTTCTTTTTGCTTCTGATTACTTTGATGAAATGTACAACCGTGCCTTATTGCTAATTAAAAAAGGGCTTGCTTATGTTGATGATCTATCAGCTGACGAAATCCGCGAATATCGAGGAACGTTAACAGAGCCTGGTAAAGAAAGTCCTTTCCGAACACGTTCTGTTGAAGAAAATCTTCAATTATTTGAAGCCATGCGCGATGGCAATTATGAAAATGGTGAAAAAGTGCTTCGAGCAAAAATTGATATGACTTCACCAAATATTAATCTACGTGATCCTGTTATTTATCGTATCTCTCATACAAGCCATCATAACACAGGAGATAAGTGGTGCATTTATCCAATGTATGCCTTTGCCCATCCTTTAGAGGATGCAATTGAAGGGATTACACACTCGCTTTGCACGACGGAGTTTGAAGATCAACGTCCATTATATGACTGGGTCGTACGTGAATGTGAAATGGAAAGTACTCCACAGCAAATTGAGTTCGGCAGATTAAATATTACGAATACTGTTATGAGTAAACGTAAATTAAAACAATTAGTAGATGAGAAGTATGTAGATGGTTGGGATGATCCAAGAATGCCAACAGTTTCTGGTCTAAGAAGAAAAGGGGTTACACCAGAAGCAATTCAATCTTTTTGTAAAGAATTAGGAATTTCTAAAGGTTCTGGTGTCGTTGATTCTGCTATGCTGGATCATTTTGTTCGTGAAGATTTAAAGTTAAAAGCACCAAGAACAATGGGCGTGCTGAATCCATTAAAGGTTGTTATTACCAACTATCCAGAAGGACAGGTTGAAATGCTTGATGCCGAAATTAACCCAGAAAATCCTGACATGGGGACAAGACAAATACCATTTTCTCGTGAAATCTATATTGAACAAGAAGACTTTATGGAAAATCCTCCGAAAAAGTATTTCCGTCTTTTCCCTGGAAACGAAGTTCGTTTAAAGCATGCTTATTTTATAAAATGCGAAGAAGTTATTAAAGATGAGAATGGCCAAGTAATAGAACTGCATTGTACGTATGATATTGAAACAAAGAGCGGATCTGGCTTTACCGGTCGCAAAGTAAAAGGCACCTTGCATTGGGTAGAGGCAACACAAGCTATTCCTGCAGAATTCCGTTTATACGAACCACTTATTTTAGATGAAGAAACAGAAATAGAAGAAGGAAAAACCTTCTTAGATTATGTGAACAGTCATTCACTTGAGATCGTACAAGGCTTCATTGAACCGAATATGGATAATGTAGCAGCATATGATAAATATCAGTTCTTTAGACACGGATATTTTAGTGCAGATCCAAAGAATACTACATCCGAAAAACCGGTATTTAACCGTATTGTTTCTCTAAAAAGTTCATTTAAGCTTTAAAATAAGAAAGGCGCTTGCGCTAGACACTAATCTAAGTTGAAAAATTTTATACTTTCTTATCTTTTGTAAAAGGCAGCCCTTTTCGTCAGGGCTGCCTTTTATAAATCTCTATTCTGCTTTATCGCTGCTATATTTATTCAATATCATATTTTATCTTGAAAAACACCTGCAGTTGCTAATTTTGAGGTACTTGTTAACCAATCATACTGTAATAATTGAAGTTCAAAAAGTCTTAACGGATCATGAAACATTTCTGGATTATTTTTCAGTTTTTCTAATAAGTTTTTATACTCTTTAATTTCCTCGCTTTTTTCCTTGATCGTTTTTGCCAATATGTTTTGTGGGATATTAAAGAACATATTAACATCTCTCGCTATTCCTTTTTCAAAAAATTCAAGTTGCATGGTAAAGGTATGCTCAACAGACGCTGCCACTTCAGAGAAGTCTTCCGTCTCAAGAAATTTTTGGTATTTTGCATATAGCATTTTTTTATTTTGTGGAATGCTTCCAAATATTTTCCCTGCGCTTTTTAATAGAACTTGTGCAGGTCTAAATCGTAATAAAATATTTAAATGATCAATCGTCATGCCACTTGTCATTCGGCGGGCATCCCTTTTCCAATCATCAACAATCGTAAAATCACATGACAGTTCTAGCTGATTCTTTTCGTAAAGCATATTAAATCCGTCGCATAGCTCCTGCATATATTGTTGACTATTAGTAAGTTCTAGCTCAGACAAGTCAATCCATACAGAAATTTGATCATAAAGGTTTGGCAATAATGTATGCTGCACATATTGATTAACTCGTTTATTCATCTCTTCATTTAGTTGAACATGAATTTTTCCAAAGTCACTATCTTCTTTCACCATATCTTTACATGATTTCAGCATTTTTGGAATATCTTCCATAATTTTTTTGCTCATTGTTTCCTTTAAATCATCAAACTTTTCTGTAATAACTTTTGTTTTTTCTATTTCCATATCATTCAATTGATTACTGGCGCCAGTCAATTTACTAACAATTTCTTCATACATCGTTAAAGTAGCTCGTAAGCTATTTTCCATATCCACTCGTTTATTAAGCAGATTAGTTATCAAGTCCTGAATGATAGAAATACTTTTAGCAGTTCTCTCTTCTACCATCATTCTATTTGCAAAATGCTCTTGATAATAGCTGCTTATTTTAGACAGCTGCATGTTTCTGTCGTCTTGCTTGGAATAAATAAAAATTTCACTTGTCGGAAAATAATGTTGAATAGTAGAAGTAGCCTTCTGCAAACGTTTTGTGGCAACCTTCTCATTATCTACTTCTTCTACATAAATTAAAAACTGAATCGTAAGCTGTGATACCTTTTCTTGCCATTCTAATAACTTTTCATATTCATTATATTGAAAGAGTGTTCTATCATTTATTACATATACTAAACTATCCGCTAACAAACCATATTCTTCATACTGTTCATTGTTCAGAAACGGTGCGGTTGTAACAACCCAATTATTTTCACTTAAGAAAGATGATGGTGTATTTAACTCATATACTTTTACCTCTTCTTGCGGACTATCCGTTTCAAGTAATTCATCATAAAAATTGGACAGATTGTCAATTGTACCATCATCATCATCAGTTATTTCCTTAATTTCTAAGTAGTCATACCCCTTGATTGAAACCAGACTTGTTGTTTCTTCCGCTAAGAGCGTTTCCCCAATCAATTCATTTATATATTCATTTACTCCACTTTCAGGAGATCCAACTATTAATAAATGAGCAGCCTGTGATGGAATATATTCGACCACTTTTTTTGCAAATTTTTTATCTACTCGAATATCATGATTATCTGCCCATCTTAATATTTCTTGAAAGAGTTCTATAAATTTACTTGAATCAACATTCGTTTCCAACGTCTGATTGATCATATTTTCTGCTTTTTCCACATAATTTCTTTCAATAGTAGATGGAAATAAATCATTCCATCCTAATATATAGGAGGCAGCAACGATTTCTTGTTGATCTTCTGCAATCATAAACAAGTTGCTTAAAGCTATTGGCGAGATCTCTGCAATAGCTTTAATTGGATAAGATCCACTTATTAGTGCTAAATATGTTTTATTTAATTCAGCAGAAAGATCTATCCATGGCTCTGTTGGTTTGTCTAATATTTTATAAAATAAAAGATTAAATTCCTTTAACCAAGTTAAATAATAACTTGTGTTTTTGTAGTTTTCCCATAAAGATAATGCAAAACGTTCAAATAGCTGCAAATCCAACTTATATAGTTCTATTAAACTAGTTAAAAAATAGGCAGGTTCATACTTTGCCGTTTTTCCTAAATCTGCATATTTTATTAATGCGGCATACCACTTTAATGATTCCGTTCTTGTTCCTTCATTTACAGCTAACTCTATCGCATACTCCCAATACTCTTGTTCTTCAAAATAAGACCGAGCAAGCAAAGTCATATTATTATAATCAGGGTTGCTGATAATTAATTTTTTTATTGTTTCAAGTGCCATTTCTTGATTTCTTTTTTCTATGTAAAGGGCAAATAATTGTAGCGAAATTTCCACCTTTAACAGTTCAGATTCAGATTGAATTGCTTTATAAATACTTTCAGCAGTAGATAATTCTCCTAATGCCATATATGCATCGGCTAAATTTTTCTTTGCCCACGGCTCCAGATCGTTGTTAATGTTTTCCCATTTAAAAATAGCCGTTTCATAATCTTGATACTGAAAATAAAGCTCACCTTGTGCAAAACGTATGGAAGTCAAATCGGGTATATTTTTACTTTGTTCAGTTATATATAATTTTCCTAATACCTCAATAGGAATATCCGTTCTGTCCTTTGTATATCCTTCATAATATTTCTTTTCTATCAATTTTTTTTCTAAAGTCATAACTTCCCCCTGTTATTCTATTAGAATTGACCAGTTCCATGTCATTAATAAAGTATTATATGCGTGTTTTCCAAAGAAAATTACTAGTATCTCTAATAGATACAAACCTTCGATCAACCTGCTGCTTTCATCCTTTTGTCTATCCTCTAAAAATCTGTCATTTTCTTTTTTACTTTGCTTTCATTGTAGCAAATGTAATTTCTTTCTTTATTGCGGGAATAGTTCATTTTTATTACAGTTGTTTTACTTTTAAAAGAGAATGATAGAATGAAGTCTACAAGCTAAATCTAAAATAGGTTTTCCTTTATGAGGAAAAATTTTTTCAACAACAAAAAACATATATGTA
>JBDNRM010000190.1:0-8873 GCA_047718615.1 Bacillus sp. (in: firmicutes)
GTACTATCAAAATAAGAAAAAAGAATGGGGAGTTTTTAAAATAATAATAGATCGATTTTTGGGAGGAAAACTCCATGACAAGAAATATTTATAGAGCAGATAAAAAAATCCGCCATTTTTGCAAACAAGTAAAAAATAATTTAAAAGAGCCATATAGTGTAAAATTAGAGGTGGAAGAAGAGTTATATGAAAGTATAAAAGACAAAATGAATGTATATATAGAAAAAGATTTTTCACCGGAAATTGCAGTCGAGCTGGCAATTAGGGAATATGAGTCTCCGCAAAGTGTTTTAACGGAATTAGCAAATGAATACAAGATAAAAAAATATACGAAAAACACTTTTTTAACAATAAGTATTTTACTATTTTTGATTGGAAGCTTCATTCTTGGAAGTGTATATTGTTGGAATAAAGTTGTTGCAGAAAAGGAAATAAATAGGATTACGCAAGCTATGGATATACTTGCATTAAAAGGAATGAAGAATCAATCTATTATTCCGACTATCGTAGATGAAAATCAAACGATAGAAGCTATCTGGATATCGATTAAAAGCAGCGAAAAACAAAGTAGCCTTACGTATGTGTATCCAGAATACCTACCACTGGAATATAAACATTTTAAAAGGGAAAATAATATTTTCTATCAAACCACTTTAAAAAAATATTCCTATGATAATAAAAGTGGGAAACTTTTGATAAAAGTAACTGTAGCACAATTGCATGCAAATCCATCCTTTTCCATTATCGGAATAACACTAATCCTTTTATCTCTAAGTTTAGCAATTTTATGGGTAGGAGAAAACTATCGTTATCGAAATCCACGAGTTCAGAAAACGAAAAAAGAAGGACGTCCAGAAAATAGAGTGATGTAAACAAAAAGCTTTTTCAGAAGCTAGTAGAAAAAAACTTTCTAAGATCCTGAAGGTAGACACCCAGTGGACAAAATGCATCATGAAAGATGAAAATAAGCCGTTAGATAAGTTGGTAATTATTTGAAGAAAAAGAGCAGTCAGAATACACGAAGACGCCAATAGGAACTGCGGGACAGACGAAATCCCGCGGAGCAAAACTCTGAGGAGGCTCGCTGCCCGCCCCATGGAAAGAGAAGTGTATACTGACTGCGGACCAAATTAAGAGCACAACTTTTCAGGGTAGCCTTACAGAAAGGATCTGTTTTTTGAAGTTTAGCTTGATAAACAGTGGATGCTACACTGCGCCCTTTGATATACAGAAAAATATGCACACCAGAAGTTCCGTTTAATAGTCAATTAATCATACCCTATAAATTAGGAGGGAAAGGTAATGAAAAAACTTGTAGTGTTTTTACTTATATTTTTACTAATAGGAGTGGTTGGCTGCAGTAAAAATGAACCAACTCCTGATGAACGGCTTTCACAATATATCAAGTTATGGAATGATCAAAAGTTTGAGGATATGTATGGATTTCTATCAAAAGAAGCAAAAAAATCCATTTCGAAAAAAGATTTTGTTTCTCGTTATGAAAAATTATACAGCGATTTAGAAATAAAGGATGTAAACACAACCTACACAAAACCTTCAAAAGACGAAGATTTTGATAAAGCAGAGACTGCCTCTATTCCTTTTTCCGTGAAAATGAATAGCGCAGCCGGCGAGATTAGCTTTGACCAAGATGCTACGCTAGTAAAAGAGGAAAAAGAGAAAGAAGAAAACTGGTATATTGATTGGGATACGACCTATATATTTGCCGATTTAGGTGCAGATGATAAAGTATCATTACAAACAATGGAAGCAGAACGCGGCTCTATTGTCGATAAAAACGAGAATCCTTTGGCAATGAATGGTGTAATTTATGAAGTGGGACTTGTCCCAGAGCAGATTGGTGACAATAAAGATATGGTCATTGAACAACTTGCAAAATTGCTCGATATTAAAAAGGAGACGATTGAAAAGGCGTTAAATGCTAATTGGGTTCAGCCAAGTTATTTTGTACCAATTAAAAAGGTCGCAACTGGTGATCAAGCCTATTTAGAGAAGCTCTTCGCATTGCCTGGTGTACAAAAACAAAATTCAAAAGGCAGAATATATCCTTATGGCGAAGCTGCCGCTCATCTGATTGGATATATTGGTAATATAACAGCAGAAGAATTAGAGAAACAAAAGGAAAAAGGGTATGCCAGTACGGATGTTATTGGAAAAAGAGGCTTAGAGCAAGTGTTTGAAGAGCAGTTAAAAGGGACAAATGGACTCAAAATATCCATTAACAAGGCAGATGGATCGAATGTGGTTTTAGCCGAAAAAGAAGTAAAAAATGGTGAAAGTGTAAAATTAACAATAGATGCAGATTTGCAAAAAAAAATATACGATGAAATGGATGGTGACGCTGGAGCTGCTGCAGCGATTAATCCGACAACTGGAGAAACTTTAGCGTTAGTAAGCAGTCCAGCATATGATCCAAACAAAATGGTTGTTGGATTAACTTCTACAGATCGAGAAAAGTATAACAACAATAAATTAGATCCATTTACGAATCGTTTTAAATTAACATATGCACCTGGTTCTGTATTAAAACCAATTGTGGCTGCAGCTGCATTAACCGAGAAAGTTATCACCCCAGAACAGCAGCGGAAGATTACAACAAAACAATGGCAGAAAAATAAATCATGGGGTAGCTATTATGTAACAAGAGTACATAGCAGTACAGCACCTGTTAATCTAGCAAACGCTTTGTTATATAGCGATAATATTTACTTTGCACAAACAGCACTTGATTTAGGAAAAGATAAGTATACAGCTGAATTAAAAAAATTCGGATTTGAAGAAGATTTTTCCTATCCATATCCAATAGAAAAACCAACAATAGGCAAGCTGGATACAGAAATTCAATTGGCGGATTCTGGATATGGTCAAGGACAAGTAGAAACAAGTGTCCTTCATTTAGCAACAGCTTATTCTTCTTTTGTAAATAGTGGAAATGTTATAAAACCGATATTGCTTTCAAGTGAAAAAGCAGGACAGATCGGGAAAGAAAATAGTATGAGCAGTAAAACGGCTGATATTATTTCAAATGATCTTCAACAAGTGATTGACAGTCCGAGTGGAACAGCTCATTCTGGAAAAATTAATGGCTTAACATTGGCAGGGAAAACAGGAACGGCAGAATTAAAAGCAAAACAAGGTGAAAAAGGTACGGAGAATGGCTGGTATGTTGCTTATAACAAAAAAGACAAAGATCTTCTGATTTCCATGATGATAGAAGGTGTGCAAGGAAGAGGCGGCTCCTCACTTGTTGTTAAAAAAGTGAAAAACATTTTGGAATAAAACTATTGTGATTAAATGAGGATTGTTGAGATAAACAGATAATCTCTTTGCCTGATAACTGAGAAGCTAGAGGTGGTTCCTTTCTATTAGACTTCGTCCTAAAATAAAATAGGATTTAATTCATCATTCTTGTTTTTCCTTCATACATTAATTTAAGACGGTGAAGGGAGAGAAAGGAATGAATGCAGTAGAACAAAAAGAACTTCAAAAAGCTATCTCAGAAATTACAGAAATCGCCACAGGTTTTGGGCTGGATTTTTATCCGATGAGATATGAAATTTGTCCTGCCGATATCATTTATACATTCGGTGCATACGGAATGCCGACTCGCTTTTCCCATTGGAGTTTCGGAAAACAATTCCACAAAATGAAGCTGCACTACGATTTAGGATTATCCAAAATATATGAACTAGTTATTAACTCTAATCCTTGTTATGCCTTTTTATTAGACAGTAATTCTCTTATAAATAATAAACTAATCGTGGCCCATGTTTTGGCACACTGTGACTTTTTTAAAAACAACACTCGCTTTGGAAATACAAAGCGGGAAATGGTGGAAAGCATGGCAGCGACTGCTGATCGTATACGTCAATATGAAATACAATATGGAAAACACGAAGTCGAAACATTTTTAGATGCTGTACTTGCGATTGAAGAGCATATTGATCCATCTTTAATGCGGCCAAAACTTGCCTGGAGCATGTCCGATGTAGAATATGAAGAAGTAGAAGAGACATCAAGTTCTCCCTATGATGATTTATGGGGTTTAGATGATCGCAATAAACCGAAAAAATCAAAAACAAGGGTAGTCAAAAAATTTCCGCCGCAACCTGAAAAGGACATTATGCTTTTTATTGAAAGCTTTAGTAGAGAGCTGACAGAGTGGCAAAGGGATATTCTAACGATGATGCGCGAAGAAATGCTCTATTTTTGGCCGCAGCTAGAAACAAAAATTATGAATGAAGGCTGGGCATCCTACTGGCATCAAAGAATAATACGGGAGTTAGATTTAACAAGCGGAGAAGCAATTGAATTTGCAAAATTAAATGCTGGAGTGGTACAGCCCTCGAAAACAGGCATTAACCCTTACTATCTAGGATTGAAAGTATTTGAAGATATTGAGGATCGTTATAATAATCCAACAGAAGAAATGAAGCGAAGAGGCGTACAACCTAATTCAGGCAGAGAAAAGATCTTTGAAGTACGTGAAATCGAATCAGATATATCCTTTTTACGCAATTATTTAACGAAAGATTTAGTGATGCGGGAAGATATGTACCTTTTCCAAAAACAGGGAAGAGATTACAAAATAGTTGATAAAGGCTGGGAGCAAGTGAGAGATCAGCTTGTCAGCATGAGGGTAAATGGAGGTTTCCCATATATCACAGTAAATGATGGAGATTATATGAAAAACGGTGAACTTTATTTAAAACATGGCTTTGAAGGGATAGAGCTTGATTTAAAATATTTAGAAAAAGTACTTCCATATATTCATCAATTATGGGGACGAAATGTCCATATGGAAACAATTGTGGAAGATAAAAATATGCTGTACACGTATGACGGGAAAGCACTGCACCGCAAGTATTTATAAGAAAAAAGGAACGATAGCATATTCTGTTTGTCGAAATATATAGAAAACAGATATAGTTATTTGTCCGTTGAAAAAGGTCTTCTAAATAGGAGGCCTTTTTTCTGTTGCCAGACACTCGCCTTTTCTGTTTATTTTTCACGGTAGTGTTTTCCTTGTAAAGCCCTTTTTTCCAAACATAATTTATACTAGGAAAAAATTTTTATTTACATTAAGAAAAAGAGGGAAAGGAAAATAGGCTAGTGATACAGAATTAGTATAATAGCAGATAAACGATAACATAATGGAAGAAAGGATAGACAAATGCATAAAGATATAGTCGAAAAAAAAGTGATCATTACCGGGTATGGTACGGTTGCAAGAGAATTAGTAAACTTACTTGAACAACAAAAAGACCGATTAGTAAAAGAATATCAAACGTATTATAACGTAGTCGGAATAGTTGGTCTAAATGGCATGATTTATGAGGAGCAAGGCATTGATTTAGCCCTTTTGCTGACTCTTGGAAAAGGATCAGAGGCAGTAGAACAATACGCCAAACGTAAAAGTATCTTAATTCAACAGCCTGTTTACAAAGGGGATGTTTTGATTGAATGCACTCCAACAGACTTAGAAACGGGAGAACCGGCACTTTCTTATATAACCAATGCATTATCAGCAAAAATGCATATTGTGTCTGTCAGTAAAGGTGCACTTATACATGCTTTGCCGCTATTTAAAAAAATGGCAAAAAAGAATAATTGTGAAATAAAATATAGCGGAGCAACTGCAGCCGCTCTTCCAACAATGGATATTGGCGATTTCAGTTTAGCTGGCTGTCAGATTACTAGTATTGAAGGAATATTAAATGGCACATCCAATTTTATATTAACAAGTATGTCAGAAGAAAACTTATCTTTTGAACATGCCCTAAAGATGGCACAAGAACGGGGGATAGCCGAAGCGAATCCAGCACTTGATATACAAGGATTGGATAGTGCCTGCAAAATCTTATTGCTCGCAAATGGACTTCTTCATACCCAATTAACGTTACAGGATATTTCAATCGAAGGAATAGAAAAGGTGACAAAAGCTGATATGCAGTACGCAAAAATCAAAGGAAATGAAATAAAATTGATTGCAAGCGCAGTGGTCAAAAATGATGAAGTAGTAGTGAAAGTGGCACCAAAAGTAATACAACCAGAAAATCCACTGATCCATGTCAAAGGAACAAATAAAGGGATTCTATTTCATACAGAGGAAATGGGAACGATTTGCTGCTTAGGTGGTGCATCCCATCCTAAGGGCGCGGCTGCTGCAGCATTAAAGGATATGATTAACTTGTTTCGTTAACAAAAGTGCTTAGTGTAGTGATAGGTAGATATTATAAATGCAAAGTGAAACGTATATAGCAAATTGCAAGTGTTAACAATTTGCAAACCGGAGGCGAGAAATTTGTCACCTTGTAACAATCAATTCAAAAGAATGGATGTATGATTAACAGGTGACGAAAGGCTTACTTAGTATAATGATTTCTTAGTAATTGGATTTCTTGGAGACTAATTTCTGATACCTAATAATATAGATATCCAGCTGTTCACTTATTTGCAAAGTTTGAGGATCGTTCAACCCTTTAGTGATACCTGACTTCATTAACTTTGTTTTTAAGTTTTCTATGATCTGTAGTAGTTCGCTTACTTTTTCCTCGCTTTTCCTATTAAGTATCATAATATTGGCTCCTAGGTATCAATCTTAATACTTATTTTACCAAAAGATTATGGAAAAAATAAGCTTTTTTACAATAATTTTGGTATAAAAGTTGCACAAAAATCTTGGCGGATCATCGATTTAAACAGAGAACAGTGCGAAAATGATACGAAGGAAGGAGGAAAAGATGCATCTTGAGGATGTAAGCGTTTTATCGTATAATGAAATTATGAGTCAGTGAAAAAATAAAGTGTATTTTTTATACAACAAAATGTAAGCGCTACCTTTTTTGTGAATGCCTCTAACTAAGGTAAATAGAAAGGCTGATAATAATGGTAGAAATGGAAGAAGTAATTTATCATATTATATTGCATGGGGGAAACGGAAAAAGCTGTGCGATGGAAGCAATTTCTGCTGCGAAAGATGGAGATTTTACTTTAGCTGAACAAAAGATGAAAGAAGCAGGCGAGGCTTTAAAGGAAGCACATCATCTTCAAACAGCCCTTATTCAAAACGAAGTAAGAGGTAATCAGATGGATCTATCTTTATTAATGGTGCATGCACAGGATCATCTGATGAATGCTATTATGCTTAAAGATATGGCACAAGAAATTATTGATTTATTTCAATTGGTAAAAATCCGTGAAGGAGAAGAAAATTAATGAGTGGGATGGCTAAAAAAGGGAGGGGAATATCCAAAAAATGACTCCCTTGGTGTGGAAAAAGAGATCAGGCTGTTGAGAGATGTCTACTTTCCGATTTTTAATGCTCGTTACCCAAAGTCGGCAACTCTTTTCCTACGAGGGAGTTCGTTTTTTGATAGATAAATGTATTCATTCAGCATGCATATTTTTAACCGTTAATTTTTCTGTATGTAATAATAAATAAGTAAGATAAGAATGAAGTTCAAAATGTTCCTTGTTAAAAAAATCTTTAATATTTTTATTTGTTGATATGTTCATTAGTTATTCCTCCTTTTAAAAAAAGTATTTCCAATCTACTAATCTTTTATACCTTTATTTTAGAAAAATAAAACTATATTAATAAAATTTATAATGAAATTTTAATGGAGTTACAGTAAAGATGATAAAAATACCGCAAGCAAATAGCAGACAGGCACCGTGAATCTAACAAAAAAAGGCACCCAATTAATGGATGCCGATTTATTATTTTTGCACTGCTTCATTCTTTAATAGTTTTAAAAACGTTTCTTCCTGCACAATTTCAATATCGAGTCCTTTTTGTTTTAATTCGTAAGCTTTTTTCTCCTTGGAACTGATTCCTGTTGATCCGACAAGTTTTGGGTCTTGTTTGCCGACGACCAGATAATTGGTTTTACTGCTGACACCACTTTTCATAATCCCGCCAATATCTACTACTTTTTGCATGGCTTCTTTGCGGTCCATTGACAAAAGATCACCTGTAAAAACAATATTTTTTCCATAAAGCAAGTGATTTTCATTAAAAGAATCAGTTGTTGCGGCAATTTCTGAAATCGCAACACGATTAAAGGTGGGTTTACGGATGCTTTTGCTTTTTTTTCCAAAAGTAGTTTGCGGTTTCAAATCAGCAAATTGTTTAATCGGAATGGTGCTGAATGTTTGGCAATAGGTTTGAAGAGATTTTCTGTTCTTGGCATTTACACAAGCAATCACTAGCTCAGCACATGCTCGTGCATCTGCTCCTGCATGGTGATGATCCTCGATGGAAATTCCAAAACGGGCTGTTCTTTCCTTTAAGGATTGACCAACCTTTTCTCCCCTGCACGCTCTTGTACTAACAGGAATACTGCAAACATATTCAAAATTTGGAGCCTTAATGCCATACGTCTTTAAACTGCAGTATAGTACACTCATATCAAATTGAGCATTATGTGCAACAATAAGAGAAGAGGAAAAATCCTCTTTGATTTGCTCCCATACCTCTTCAAAGTTTTTCTTCCCAATCACATCTTCTTGCTTTATTCCATGTACAGCAGTAAATCTAGCATCAAACTTCAAATTGGGAGGTTTAATAAGAAAATACTGTTCTTTTACTACTTCATTGTTTTCAACATATGCAAGTCCAATGGAACAGGCACTGTCCATATTTTCGTTGGCTATTTCAAAATCAATTGCAATAAAATCCACTCTTTTTATTCCTCCAATCTAGTTTCGTCCAGTCTTTATTGTTTATTATAGTATACTATTTATTTAAATTTCATAGAAAGGGAATTATTTTAAATGATAGAAGAGATGAAAGGATATTTTGAGAGGATAAGGAAAAAAATAATAACTATTATTGGATAGTATTGTAA
>JBDNRM010000191.1:0-8769 GCA_047718615.1 Bacillus sp. (in: firmicutes)
CCGCGGAAAGCGAAGCAACCCGTAGTGGAAAGCAAACCCCACAATAAAAAACAAGCCTCCCATTTTATTGTTCTAAGCTGGTAATATCAAGACATGCAAATGAATTTGATGATGCGAGGTTTAAGTTATAATAATACAAAATTCTCTTATTTGTTCTTGTATCCCTTTTCAAAAAAATGCAAATTTTCTTGAGAAATTAGCTTAAATGAACAATAATAAAAGACAACAATGTTACTTGTAAAGACAGAATACCATTTTATAGTAGGCGGAGGTAGAATATGTATCAAATATTAGTAGCAGATGCCATTAGCGAAATCGGTTTACAGCCTTTATTAGACATGCAATCAGTAAACATTATTCAAAAAAAGACGGATGATCCAGATGTGAATTTACATTCGATAGATGCTTTGCTCATTAGAAGTGCAACTACCGTAACCGACGAGTTGCTTCAACAAATGCCTAATCTCAAAATAATTGCTCGTGCAGGTGTTGGCGTAGATAATGTAGATATTGATGCAGCGACCAAAAGAGGGGTTATTGTGGTTAACGCTCCAGATGGAAATACTATTTCCACCGCTGAGCATACATTTGCTATGATGGCTGCCTTAATGAGAAAAATCCCTCAAGCCCATACATCTGTAAAAAATGTAGAATGGAAAAGAAATGCCTTTGTCGGAACCGAATTAAACGGAAAAACGCTTGGTATTATCGGCTTTGGCAGAATTGGTTCTGAATTGTCAAAGCGGGCAAAAGTATTTGGAATGCATGTAACTGTCTACGATCCATTTTTAACAAAAGAACGAGCTGAACAACAAGGGGTAAAAGTCGGTCCTTTAGATGAGTTGCTTCTGAATGCTGATATTATTACTGTTCATACTCCATTAACAGCAGAAACAAGAGGATTAATTAATGCCGAAGCTTTACGCAAAACGAAAAAAGGGGTGTACTTCTTAAATTGTGCCAGAGGCGGCATTATTGATGAGTTAGCACTTGCCCAATATATTGAAAATGGTCATGTCGCCGGAGCAGCAATTGATGTATTTGAAGTAGAACCACCGGTTGATAACCCTTTAGTGAACTTAGATAATGTAATTGTTACACCACATTTAGGCGCATCAACAAAAGAAGCACAATTAAATGTGGCAACACAGGTCGCTCAAGAAGTAAGAGTGTATCTTGAAGGAAAACCCGTTGCCAACTCTATTAATCTACCTGCATTATCAAAAGATATTTTTGAAAAAATAAAACCATTTCATCAATTATCAAAACAAATGGGTGCTATTCTGTCACAATGCCTGAAACAAGGGATTCAAGAAATAATGATTACGTATTCTGGTTCTGTTACGGACTTAGAAACGACTTATCTTTCAAAGGCGATGATTTCTGGCTTTTTCACAAACCGTGTAGATATATTTGTTAATGAAGTAAATGCATTGTTAACAGCAAAAGATCGCGGCATTACGATAGGGGAAAAAATCGCTAATCATACACATGGCTACTCTAACTTGATTACGGTCACAGCAAAAGGGGATCATACTAGCTTTACGGTTAAAGGAACTTATATTGAAAACTACGGACCTCGCATTGTGTACTTGAATGGATTTCATATTGACTTTAAACCAGAAGGAAATTTATTATATGTTCAGCATATGGATAGACCTGGTGTGATTGGCAGAGTGGGTAGAATTCTTGGTGACTGTTCTATTAATATTGCGGCGATGCAGGTTGGTCGAAAGGAAGCTGGCGGGGAAGCAATTATGATTTTGTCCTTTGATAAAACAATTGATGACAGTTCGCTTGCAGCAATTAATAGGTTAGATGATATTACTTCTTTAAATCGGATGATTTTGTCTTAAACAGAGGAGTGCTTATTTTAGGCTAGTATGAAAGATGGTTTCTTATACTCTCAATTAGTCCGCAGTCAGAATATACTTCGCTTTCCTGCGGGCGAGCGTCGAGCCACCTCGCTGCACTGCGGGGTCTCGTCTTTCTCGCATTCCCGCGGGAGTCTTTGTGTATTTTGACTGCTACCTGCTTCAAACTTTGATCATAAAAAATGAGTTGCCGCGCTTCTTTTCATACGACATGGTGCAAATTTTTTTTTGCATAAGTGTCTACCTTGAAAAGAGGCTTTGGCTCCCTCGAATAGTCCGCAGCCGGAATTCACTTCGCTTTCCATGGGGCGGGCAGTGAGGGGGGCTTCATCGAATGGAAATCAATTTATTTATTTGTTTGTTAGCAGCAAAGTTTATGAAAATGGGCTTTTGTCAATAAGAGCTGCATTAAAAACACGAGGATGCTTTTTCACCCTCGTGTTTTTTTCTGATGATTTTATTTATAGATTTTCTTTTAGAAGACTTTTATTTCCCTTGGTCTGACATACACCAAGTCTCCTTTTTCTACTTGCAAAGCATTAAATTGTTCCTTTGTTAGCTCTATTTCTAAACTTTCCTTTAAATCCGTTCTTTCCACTTCTAAACGAACAACACTTCCCACTTTTTGAATATGTTGAATAATAGTCTCAATAGAGCTGCTATCAGAATATTTATGTTCGATAATAAAATTATGCGGTCTTACATAACCTACTCCATTTCCACCTGTAATAGAAGGTGGTATTTCGAACTGTGCATCTCCTGAAGATAATTTCCCTTTCTCTATTCGCCCTTGAAATATATTCACACTTCCTAAGAAGTCATAAACAAAAGAATTAGCTGGAGATTCATAGACTTCTTCTGGTGTACCGATTTGTTCAATCTTTCCTTCGTTCATTATTACAACTCTATCTGCAACATCTAAAGCTTCTTCTTGGTCATGTGTTACAAAAATACTAGTAATATTGTATTCGTCATGTAATTTTCTCAGCCATCTTCTTAATTCCTTGCGAACCTTCGCATCTAAAGCTCCAAATGGTTCATCTAGCAATAAAATATTCGGTTCCACTGCAAGGGCTCTTGCTAAGGCTACACGCTGCCTTTGTCCTCCAGACAGCTGAGAAGGATATCTGGATGCATAGTGGCTTAATTTAACAAGATCCAATAATTCATTCACTTTCTCTATTATTTCTTTTTTTGATTTTCTTGCTTTTTTCGGCTTAACTTTTAATCCATAAGCAACATTTTCAAATATCGTCATATGGCGAAATAGTGCATAATGCTGGAAAACAAATCCGACGTTTCTGTCCTTTACATGTTTATCAGAAAAATTTTCATTATGGATATAAATACCGCCGTTATCTTGATATTCTAATCCTGCAATAATACGAAGCAGCGAAGTCTTACCTGAACCTGATGGACCTAATAAGGCGACAAGTTCACCTGTATTCACTTCTAGGTTAATATTTTTAAGTGCTTCATAACTTCCATAGTTTTTTGAAATATCTTGAATTGTAATGCTCAAACTTACCCCTCCTAGTGCTTAGATGGAAGTTTCTCTGTTTTCGATTCAATTAAACTTTTTATAATTAATGTGATAATCGCAAAAATAGACATAAGAGATGCAACCGCAAATGAAGCAGAGAATTGATACTCATTATATAAAATCTCTATATGCAAGGGCATCGTATTTGTCATGCCTCGTATATGGCCGGAAACAACGGAAACTGCTCCAAACTCTCCAATTGTTCTTGCATTCGCTAAAATAATCCCATAAATGAGAGCCCATTTTATATTGGGAAGCGTCACATAAAAAAAAGTTTTTATTCCACTAGCCCCTAATATAATCGATGCTTCTTCTTCTGAACTACCTTGATTTTGCATGACAGGAATTAATTCCCGTGCAATAAATGGGAATGTAACAAAAAGTGTTGCCAATACAATACCAGGAACAGCAAAAATGATTTTTATATTATGCTCCATTAAAAATGGTCCAAATAAACCGTGAAGACCAAATAATAAAACAAAAATTAATCCTGCAATAACCGGTGATACAGCAAACGGCAAATCCATTAATGTTAAAAGCAGATTTTTTCCTTTAAACTGGTATTTTGTGATAGCCCATGCTGCAATTACTCCGAAAATGGTATTAATCGGTATAGTAATAAGAACAACTAAAAAGGTTAATTTTATCGCTGCAAGTGAATCTGGATTTGATATCGCTTCTACATATACCGAAATTCCTTTATCAAATGCTTTTATAAAGATGGCCGCTAATGGAACGACTAAAAACAGACTTAAAAATAGGAGAACAATCGTTATTAACAGCCACTTTATATAGACAGGGTCTTTTTTTACTCCTGCAGTATTCCTTACTGACTTTGTAGAAAGTTGTACATTTGCATCCATTCCTTATCCCCTCTATTTGCTTAAATATTTCCGATTGCTCCACCATTGAAGAAAATTAATACAAAACAAAATGATAAACGTAAAGATAAGCATTCCTGCTGCAACTGCAGTGGCACCTTTATAATCATATTGCTCTAGCTTCGTCATAATAATTAACGGCGATATTTCTGTCTTAAACGGCATATTTCCAGATATAAACACGACAGACCCATATTCTCCTAAAGCCCTGGCAAAAGAAAGAGCAAAACCAGTTAAGATTGCCGGAATTAACTCCGGCAAAATCACTTTGAAGAAGGTTTGAAATCTATCAGCTCCTAATGCTGCCGAAGCTTCTTCTACTTCTGCTTCCATATTTTCCAATACTGGCTGAACCATTCTTACAACAAACGGCAATCCAATAAAAACTAATGCGATAATAATGCCAATTGGAGTAAAAGCAATTCTAAAGTTGAAAAATTGGCCAATCCAGCCATTACTGGCATAAAGTGTCGTTAATGTGATGCCTGCTACAGCAGTCGGCAAGGCAAATGGCAAATCTACCAAACCATCTATTATTCTTTTTCCTGGAAATTGATATCTTGTTAACACCCAAGCTATTAATAATCCAAAAATGGCATTAATGAACGCTGCTGTAAATGCTGTTAAAAAGCTCAGTTTATACGATGCCAATACACGTTTTTCTGTAACAATGCTCCAAAATTCGCTAAAACCGTTTGAAAAGGAATGTAAAAATATCATCGATAATGGAATTAGCACGATTAAAGATAAATAAATTAAGGTGAATCCTAACGTGAATCCAAAACCTGGAATATGTGATTTTCTTTTTTGTTTATTTTTTATTACATATTGTGCCATTTCACACCAACTTTTTTATCTTTTCTACTTACTTTGGTTGATAAATTTTATCAAATGTTCCACCATCATTAAAATGGGTTTCCTGCGCCTTTTTCCAGCCGCCAAATTCTCCATCCACTGTTACTAATTGAATATCAGCAAATTGATCTTTGTATTTTTTTAATACGTCTTCATTTCGTGGACGATAGAAATTTTTTGCTGCTATTTCCTGCCCTTCATCTGTATACAAATAGTTCAAATAAGCTTCTGCAACTTTTTTGGTACCTTTTTTATCAACCACTTTATCTACAACTGAAACAGGTGGTTCTGCTAAAATACTTAGAGACGGATTTACGATTTCAAATTTATCTGCTCCAAATTCTTTTAACGTTAAATATGCTTCATTTTCCCAGGCAATAAGTACATCCCCTATTCCTCTTTCCACAAAAGTCGTTGTTGAACCCCTTGCACCAGAATCTAAAACTTCTACATTTTGATAAAGTTTTTTTATGAAGTCTTGTACTTTCGCTTCATCTCCACCGTATAATTTATCTGCATAAGCCCAAGCTGCCAAGTAATTCCATCTTGCTCCACCTGATGTTTTCGGATTTGGTGTTATAACAGATACATCTTTTTTAGTTAAGTCATTCCAATCTTTAATTCCTTTAGGATTTCCTTTTTTCACAAGAAAAACAATTGTAGAAGTATAAGGTGTAGAATTGTCTGGTAAACGTTTCTGCCAGTCTTTATCTAAAAGATTTGCGGTTTTCGATATTTCATCAATATCATATGCAAGTGCTAAAGTGACAACATCTGCTTCTAACCCATCTATTACCGCTCGTCCTTGCTTTCCAGATCCACCATGTGATTGTTTAATAGTAACTGTTTGTCCAGTTTCTTCTTTCCAATTCTTCGCAAATGCTTTATTAAATTCTTGGTAAAGTTCTCTAGTTGGATCATAAGATACATTTAATAACTCTATACTATCTTTATTTGCTTTCGAAGATGTGTCTTCTGCTTTTCCACATGCTGATAAAATTCCCGTTAGCAAAACAAGTGATAATAATAAAATAATGCTCTTTTTCATTTTTAATTCCCCCTATTTTTATGAAATTACTAGTTAAATGCCATAAAAAAAGACATATCACCATAATAGTTGGTAATATGCCTTTAGTTTGTCTAATTAGCATTTACTAGTTGTTTATTTTCTTTCATTAAGATTAATCCAAACTATTCATAGTTGTCAACTAGGTTATTAATTTTTTTTGAAATTTTTTCTATTACAAAAAAAAGGGCAAATGTAAAATAAACCATTTTCTAGTGAAATGGTTTTAAGTGTGAAGACAAAATAGTATTTGCAGAGAGACTTCAGGCTATGAATAGAAGCAAGCGAGTAATTCAAACACTAGAAATCCTGAACTGATTCTCCTTGCATATACTATTTTCGAATTATGTTTACTCTTCTTTTTTCTTTCCAATTATGTATTCATCATTTTTTGTAGGAGGCTATTGTGGCTCTTTTCTTTTGATTAACTTGTACTGTCTGTCCGACCACTACTTTTCCCAATGCTACAATTGGGTTAACAGCATTTTCTTTCGATGCCGTCCACTTTTTATTATGTACTTCAAAATGCAAATGAACACCTGTAGAATCTCCCGTATTACCCATCTTTCCAATGATTTCTCCTTTCTCTACTATTTCTTTTTTCTTTACAACACGTTCACATAAATGAGCATATACCGTTTCCATTCCATTATGATGCTTGACAAAAATGACATTCCCATATGATTGTGAAAGATACGATTTTGTCACTATGCCGTCGTCAACCGCGTAAATTGGGGAACCGACGTCTCCTGCGATATCAATCCCTTTATGATGTCCATTTCTTGTATTATATAAATCAGATATAACTCCTTCACTCGGCCATATCCAATCCTTTGTGCGTTCTGAGATCGAGAATGAACTCGCTTCAGATTGTCTTCCACCTAAAAATAACAGACTTATAAATAGAAGCATAATAGCTGCTATTAACAGTCTCCTGATGTAGTCTCCCATTTGCTCCTCCTTATCAAATTTAGTCTTGTTTCATATATAATCCTATCTTAATTTTCTCCGCTATTCTCTCTTAATTCGTAAAAAAAATGAAATTAAGTTATTTCGAAATAACAAAAATCATATTATCTGCTTGTTGTCCTTAGTCTTCCTCACACCTTATGTTCAGACATATAAAGTTAGAACAAAAAATAAAAATTCTGTGTTTTATATACTCTGACTAGGACTAAGTTTATTATTTCAATTGTTTAAAAAACTATACACAGAATCTTTACTAGCTGACTGTTGTTTGCCATAACTCCATCCATATAGGATTATTTTCAGTACGAGTGAAAGAACATTAGAATAATAACACTCGAGCAATATTTTCACATGTTCTCTCCACATTTTGTCTGCCTTCACTTAGCAGACTGTCCAACTGATCCGCTTTTGGAATAATTCCAAAGATAGCATCAATTCCTTTTTCATAGAGGATATCTATCCCTTCTCCAATGAAGCCCGCAATAGCAATTACTTTTATATTTTGTTCTTTTGCAACTTTTGCAACACCATATGGAGTTTTTCCAAATTGTGTTTGAAAATCTATTCCTCCCTCCCCAGTTATCACATAATCTGCATGTTTTATTTTATCTCTTAAATTAGAATATTCTACAACAAGATCAATGCCATTTTTTAAGACTGCTTTCGTAAAAATCATTAACCCTGCACCTAATCCCCCTGCCGCACCTGCTCCTGGAAGATTCTTCACCTCTTTATTTAACTGCTCTTTTACTACTTTAGCATAATGTTCCAAGTTGTTATCTAATAGTCTGATCATTTCGTTTGTTGCTCCTTTTTGCGGTCCAAAAACATAAGATGCTCCTGTTGCACCACATAAAGGATTTGTTACATCACAAGCAACAAAAATTTCCGTTTCTTTTAAGCGTAAATCGATGTTTGACAAGTCTATTTTTCCCAACTCATCCAATGAACCTCCGCCTCTTTGCAAAATCTTTCCATCTCTATCGATAAACTTAACACCAAGCGCCTCAGCCATTCCTGCTCCACCATCATTGGTAGCGCTTCCTCCAACGCCGATAATGATTTTTTTTAGTCCTTTATTTAAACATTCTTTTATTAGTTCGCCTGTTCCATAACTGGTTGTAAGCAGTGGATTTTTTGTTTGCTCATTAACATATTGAATACCACTTGCCTCAGCCATTTCAATTACTGCTGTTTTTTCGTCTCCCAATATTCCAAATTTAGCGTTTACCTTCTCGCCTAAAGGTCCTGTAACTTCTGTATAGATTAATTTTCCACCTGTAGCATCTATTAATGATTGTACTGTTCCTTCTCCTCCATCTGCCATTGGAGCGTGGATACATTTAGCATAAGGATCTGCTTTTTTTATGCCTGTTTCCATTGCTATACAAACTTCTTTCGCTGTCATGCTTCCTTTAAATGAATCTGGGGCTAATACAAATGTTTTACTCATTGTTTATTCCTCCTTATTTTATATAATAATTAGATTGCTTTTTAACAGGCTATCCTGAAAAAAGCCTTGGCTGTCTCGAATAGTCCGCAGTCAGAATACACTTCGCTTTCCATGGGGCGAGCGGTGAG
>JBDNRM010000192.1:0-8754 GCA_047718615.1 Bacillus sp. (in: firmicutes)
TTTATATAGTTGATAATAATTATCAATATCATTACTAAAGTTTATCGAGAGCTTAAGAGTATGTCAATGCTTTTTTTGTCGAAATTTTCTGATGTATTTTTGGATAACTATAATGTTTGGAAGAATTTATTATTTAAATATATTTATTCAAATGGTTGACCTTTTTGAAGTTGTTCCGTAGTATCAAAAGGAATTGATAGGGAAGAAGTGTCACTTTGATTATTAAATGCAACAGGAAAATATTTATGTAAAAACATTTCTAAGAAGTCAATAATAAAAGATATAACAATAATGGAGTGATTAGATGAGCAAGGCTAAAGCAAAAAGCGGGACAGGAAGAGGAACAGGGAAAAAGGGATGGAATCGCTGGCAAGCTAGTGCTAATAAAGCGAAAAGTGCGAAACCTTATAAAAGCAAAGGAACAAAAAATCCTGCTAGTGGAAAGACTAGCAATACTAATGAAGAATAATAGAAGACGCGGAGTTATATTAGCAGGTATCCAAACCATTTGCATTTGTTTTGGATACCTGCTTTTTCTATTTATAAATCCCATTTCTTTTTCATTTTTTCTTTTAAGTTTGTAATCACCTCTGTTTCTTTCTCTTGTACCTTTTTATTCTTCTGTGCTTTTTCTGCTGTTCGATTGCTTTTTCCTTTAGTTGATCCATTTTACTCATAAGTCAATAACCTCCTTTTGATTTTCTCTTCTATATATAGACGGCGGTGCAGGATATTATTAAACCTTACTCTTGTTAATGGTTGTCAACCTCTTCATTCAAAGTTCGCCGTTATAAATTCTTTGTCTTGTCTTAGACAACTTGGTTTGTAGCAATAGAAAAGGAATGTTGCTTTTTTCTTTTTTTGGTATTTTTTAAACTTTCTGTTCCAGCGAGCTCGGCTTTGCCTTGCGGGGGCTTATCTATCCCGAGGCCATCTTTATCTAAAGAGGCTCAAACCACAAGATTAGCACGATTCTCTTTTGGAAAATTAGAAGGTAACTGTTTTATTTTCGTTGAACCTGCTATTATTTAATTATATGGATATTATTTTGACCTCCGCTTTTTAGAATTCGCGGTTAAATATAATAAAATGAGATTATAGATGGAGGGATTATCTTGAGTGAATCGAATCAAGAAATGGGAAAGAAAAAAATCAGTCTGCAGGAAGCCATGAAGCAGCAGCTGGCTAATAAAAAGAAAAATGCGCAAGCTGGTAAAGCAAATTTAAACGGCAATCAAAAAATGCAAAAGCTGAATAGTCAGCAAACAAAAAAGCCGAATAATCAACGAAAAAGAACTGGTGTGTAATGAACGGGCAAAATAGAAAAGATATTGCTCCAGGGATAACAGTAGAAATTGTATTAAAAGCAGATCAACGAACAGGTAAACGTACAATAGGAGTCGTTAAAGATATACTGACTAACTCTCCATTTCATCCGCATGGCATTAAGGTTAGACTGACAGATGGACAAGTAGGCAGAGTTCAGTTGATTCGTCCAAGTTAAAATTCGGGTGGTACCTAATACCATCCGGATTTTTTTGTTGTCCTATTATAAATTTAAAGTAGGATCTTTCACTGAATTTGAGCAATTTCCGAGACAATAGTAGAGAGTGTTTTATATAATTATTCTATTTCATAAAAAAATTATATAAAAGGGGGGATCTTCATGACGAAAAAATATCCGATTGCTTTATGGACATTGGTTGTTGGTGCTTTTGCCATTGGGATGACGGAGTTCGTCATTATGGGGTTATTGCCAGAAGTGGCTCAGGATGTTCATTCTACGATTCCAGCAGCAGGGCAGTTAATTACAGGTTATGCATTAGGTGTAGCAATTGGAGGACCGATTCTTGTCATCATAACCTATAAAATGTCGCAGAAAAACTTGTTAATGTTATTAATGCTTATTTTTTGTTTGGGCAATTTAATGTCAACTGTTGCGGAAAACTACGGTGTTTTAATGGCATCTCGTTTGATCACATCGCTTGCTCATGGATCTTTTTTTGGTGTTGGAGCCATTATGGCAGCCAATTTAGTAGAATATTCTCGTCGTGCTAGTGCAATGGCGTTAATGTTTGCAGGTTTGACCGTTTCCAACATATTAGGCGTGCCATTTGGAACATTTATCGGACAGCAGTTAGGATGGAGAAGCAGCTTTTTTATTATTGCAATTATTGGTTTTATCACATTAATAGGTATTTTCCTGCTTGTGCCGAAAAATGATCAACAAAAGAAAATTAATATTAAACAAGAGCTAGTTGTATTAAAAAGCGGCAATCTTTGGCTAGCGCTGCTTATTGCTATGTTTAGCTTTGGCAGTGTATTTACACTTGTCACATATATTACACCCATTTTAACTGATGTTACTGGCTATCATTCTTCTACTGTTTCATGGCTTCTAGTTGTTTTTGGTTTAGGTGTTACGATTGGAAATATGGTAGGCGGAAAGATGGCAGACTGGAATATTAATAAATCGCTATTTATTAGTTTAATTGCCTTAGTTGTTTATTTATTCTTATTTTATTTCTTCCAATTCTCCGTTATTTTAATGGTTCCAGGAATATTTATCTTTGGTGTGTTGGCTTTTGCGATGATTCCAATGCTTCAGTTTCGGATATTGGGAGTATCAGCAGATGCACCGACACTAGCAAGTACGCTAAATCAATCAGCATTAAACTTAGGAAATGCTGGTGGAGCATTTATCGGTGGAATGTCTATCAAATACTTGCCATTAAAGGATCTGGTATTAGTCGCACCATTTATCACATTAATAGGACTTTTCTTATTCTATATGCAAGTGAAAATGACAAAAGCAAGAGTTCCAATAGAAGAATAAAACAAAATGATGTAACATCTTTGCTAATAGAAGTGGAAAATTGGAAAAAAAGAGGCTTAGACATAACTAAATAGACAATAGGTAAAGACGAACTTCTCTAATTTAGCACGTAAATGGTTACTTCCCTATACTGGTTAGTTATGTTTTTTAATCTAGTTAAGTAGAAAAACTATGTTGTTCCATTGCGCTGCAGACACTCGCTTTTCGTGGGGAGGAAACTGAGCCTCCTCCTTGCTACTTGCGGGGTCTCAGCCTTTCCTCTACTTCCCGCAGGAGTCGAGTGTCTTTAGGCTGCGGGCGATTACCACAAACCTTATTTTTACATGAATAAAAAACCCAAACCATGATAAGAATATTTTTTACTCTTCGTATCATTGTTCGGGTTTATATTCGGCTGGAATACTTATGTCCCAGCTTCTTTTTTTAGGGTAGACACCCATGCAAACAAACTAGTACCATGACGCTTGAAAAGCAGCATTCCATTTTTTAGGGTCTAAATTTGAAGCAGGTTGCGGACTATTTAAGAGCGCTTATTTTCAGGCTAGCATAAAAAAAACAAAAAAACACTTGCAAACAGTAACGATTACGTTTTAAAATGTACTAGTAGAAAAAATACCGACAAGTATGAGTGAGAGAAAAATTTTTATCATTTAAATCATAATCATTACGATTTAAATAGCGATTCATTTATCAAACAATAAAGTGCAGTTCACATCGACTGAAAAACGTTGTTATGGGAAAGCTGTTAGGAGGGAAAAATGAGTAAAAGGATACCAGTAACTGTATTAAGTGGCTACCTAGGTTCAGGGAAAACAACCTTGTTAAATCACATCCTCTCCAATAGAGAAGGAAAAAAAGTAGCTGTCATCGTAAATGATATGAGTGAAGTGAATGTGGATGCATCGCTTGTTAAGCAAGGAGGATTTACAAGAACAGAAGAGAAGCTTGTAGAAATGCAGAATGGTTGTATTTGCTGTACACTAAGAGAGGACCTTATACAAGAAGTAGAAAAGCTTGCTTTATTAGGGAATATTGACTATATTCTTATAGAATCTTCTGGTATTAGTGAACCGATTCCTATCGCTCAAACCTTCACTTATATAGATGAAACACTACATATTGATTTATCCAGTATGTGTAGGTTAGATACAATGGTAACAGTAGTGGACGCAAATCGCTTCTGGAAAGACTTTTCTTCAGGGGATACGCTTCTGGATCGAAAACAGGCAGTCGATAAAACCGATGCTAGGGAAGTAGTAGATTTGTTGGTTGATCAAATAGAGTTTGCCAATGTGATTTTATTAAATAAAGTAGACTTAGTTGGTGAATCGGCAATTAAAGAATTAAGAGGAATGATTCATAAACTAAATCCAGATGCCCAAATAATCGAGACAGATCACAGTCGTATTTCATTAGATCAAGTAATGAATACAAACCTTTTTGACTTTGAGAAGGCGAGTGAAGGAGCAGGCTGGATGAAAGAATTAAATGAAGAGCATATTCCAGAAACAGAGGAGTATGGAATTTCATCTTTTGTTTATCGTGCTAATCGTCCATTTCATCCAGAACGTTTGATGAATTGGTTGGAGAATTGGCCAGAGGATATTGTAAGGGCAAAAGGCTTCTTTTGGCTTGCTTCTCGCAACGAAATGGTTGGGCTTTTATCCCAAGCAGGACCGTCGATTATGATACAAGGAGCTGGAAATTGGATAGCTGCCGATCCCCAGTCAGAAATAGACAAAATTTTAACAGAAGAACCTGATATTGCAGCAAAATGGGATCAAACGTATGGAGATAGAATGACAGAATTGGTTATGATCGGTATAGGGATGAATAAAGAAGAAATTCTCCAATCACTAGATAATTGTTTATTGAAGGAAGAGGAAATGACGTTTGATTGGACATTATTAAATGATCCTATTCCTTCATTTACAGGCGCATAATCGTCTGAAGGTTTTACTAAATGTATAAAAAGAGGAGAGAAAAAAATGAGAGTAAATATTACATTAGCATGTACAGAATCAGGAGATCGCAATTATATTACAACGAAAAATAAAAGAACAAATCCAGACAGAATTGAATTGAAAAAGTATTGCCCGCGTTTAAAGCGTCATACACTTCACCGTGAAACAAAGTAAGCTTTATAATATATCCATGTGTTTTAGAAAATGAATAGTGGTATTTTCTTCTTGTGGAAGAATAATCGTAAAGAATATATAATAAATCGAAATGATGCTGATTTAATAAAAGAAGTATGAAAGGATGAATAATTTGGCTAAAAAATCTAAAGTCGCAAAAGAGAAAAAAAGACAAGCAATGGTTGAGAAATATGCAGAAAAAAGAAGAGAGTTAAAGAAAAAGGGAGATTATATTGGTTTAAGTAAATTACCGAGAGATTCTTCCCCTTCACGATTAACTTATCGTTGTGAAGCAACAGGCAGACCTAGAGGCGTTCTGCGTAAATTTAAACTTTCACGTATTAAATTCCGTGAATTGGCACATAAAGGCCAAATACCAGGTGTGAAAAAGGCATCTTGGTAAAAAAGTTTCTTATGAATAGGTATACGAAAATGAATAAAATAATTTAGCCTGAACAGAAATGACTGACTGAAGATAAATGAGGAACTTATCCTCTATCTTTATGAATGTTCCAAGCATGTAAATTGCGTTTAGAAATAGGTTAATAAATAAAGGGGAAAATTATGTTACGAAAATATTTTCGATTTAGAACGATTTTACTTATAATGGCTGCTGCGGTCTTTTTAGTAGGGTGTGGCAATTCTAATTCCAACGACGAAAAAAAGGAAGGTAATGACAAAATTAAAATTGTTACTACTTTTTATACAATGTATGACTTCACAAAAAATGTAGCAGGGGACCTTGCTGATGTAGAGTTATTAATTCCATCAACAATTGAACCGCATGATTGGGAGCCTACTCCAAAAGATGTAGGTAATATTCAGAAGGCAAATCTATTTATTTATAATAGTGAATACATGGAAACATGGGTGCCGCAGGTAAAAGATAGCCTAAAGGGAGCAAAGGTCAATTTTGTTGAAGCAAGTAAAAACATTACATTAACTGAAGGTATAGAAGAAGAGCATCATGATGAGGATGGAGAGGAAGAGGAACATCATGAGGATGAAGAGCATGAACATAGTCATGAAATGGATCCTCATGTATGGCTTAGTCCAAGTTTAGCACAAAAAGAAGTTCAAAATATTACAGATGCATTAGTAAAAGCGGATCCAGACAACAAAGCTGTATATGAAAGCAACAGTAAAGCATACTTAGAAAAGTTACAAAAATTAGATAATGATTATCGCACAAAATTACAAGATGTGAAGAAAAAGGAACTTATTACACAGCATGCTGCATTTGGCTATTTAGCTAAAGAGTATGGTTTAACTCAAGTCCCAATTGCTGGATTATCACCAGAGGAAGAGCCAAATGCACAAAAACTCGCTGAACTGAAAGGTTTTGCTAAGGAGCATGATGTTAAAGTTATTTATTTTGAAGAGCTTGCTTCGCCAAAAGTTGCGAAAACACTTGCTGCTGAAATTGGAGCAGAAATAGAAGTGCTTAGTACGTTAGAAGGGCTGAGTAAAGAAGATCAAGATAAAGGCCTTAACTATATTAGTGTAATGGAAGAGAACCTAGATAAACTCGTCAAAGCTCAATCAAAATAATAGCAACATAATAAAGTGCGGATTGAATTTAATCCGCAAATGTACCTATGAAAACCCTCTACCTAGAGAAGTAGAGGGTTTTCATTTAAAGGTAGCTATATCTTATTTTTCAGTAATGGAAAAAATAAAGCAGAAATTACATATTGAAATGTTGATATTTATATGCTACGATTCAAATCGTAATAATTACGCATTATAAATAGGAATAGTATCGATTTAATAATAGGAATAAAAGAAAAATTTTCATAAATAAAATGAAGGAAATAAAATAAACGATAAGGAAAAAAACGATGAAACCAATAAAATCATATTTAATGTTTATAGCAATCATAACAGTACTTCTTCTTTCAGCGTGCTCTACTAAAAGTGAAGGAGAATTAAACGCAAAAAAAGCGTCAAATGATGAACTGGTGTTTGCAAGTACAAAGGATATTCGCGATATTAACCCACATCTTTACGCAGGGGAAATGCCAGCACAAAATATCGTATTTGAATCTTTAGTAATAAATACAGATGATGGAGTAAAACCTGCATTAGCGGAAAGCTGGGATATTTCAAAGGATGGTTTAACATATACCTTCCATCTTAGGCAAGGTATTACCTTTACAGATGGCGAGCCATTCAACGCAGAAGCTGTAAAGAAAAATGTGGATGCAGTTGTAGGAAATATGGAAAAAAACTCATGGTTGAATCTTGTAGCAGAAATTAAAGAAGCAAATGTAGTAGATGATCTAACATTTGAATTAGTACTGAAAAATCCTTATTACCCTACATTGGAGGAACTTGGGTTAACTCGTCCATTTCGATTTATTTCTCCAAAAAGTTTTATTGATGGAACAACGGCTAATGGTGTGAAAAATTATGCTGGTACAGGTCCATATGTGCTGAAAGAGCATAAAAAAAATCAATATGCTGTTTTTGAACAAAATAAGAATTACTGGGGAAACAAACCAAAAATCAAATCAATTAAATGGAAAGTGATGCCTGATCATCAAACCATTCTTCTAGCTCTTGAAAAAGGAGAAGTTGACCTGTTGTTCGGTTCGGATGGTGATATGGTGGATAGCGATTCTTTTAAAGCATTAACGGATCAAGGGAAATATAGTGCGGTTGTGAGTCATCCTGTAGGATCACGAGCAATTGTTTTGAATTCGAATAAACCAATTACAAAAGATCCGAAAGTGCGTGAAGCATTCGAATATGCAATCAATAAACAAATGATTGCTGATGGAATTTTAAATGGTGCGGAGCATGTGGCCGATACACTTCTGGCACCTTCAGTCCCATATGCTGATATCAATCTGTCTGGGAAAAAATATAATGAAGAAAAATCAAATGAATTATTAACAGAAGCTGGTTGGAAAATGGGGAAAGGTGGATTCCGTTATAAAGATGGTAAGAAGTTAGAAGTAACCATTTATTATAATTCAGATAATGCACAAGAACGAACAATTAGTGAATCGATGCAAAATGATTTAAAACAAATTGGTGCTAGCCTTACTATTATCGGTGAAGAAAAACAAGCATATTTTGATAGACAAAAAACAGGTGAGTTTGACTTAATGTATTCTCTTTCATGGGGATTACCATACGATCCTCAAACCTATGTTTCATCATGGCGCGTCCCATCACATGCAGACTATCAAGCACAATTAGGACTTGATAAAAAGAAATGGTTAGACAAAACAATTACAGATTTGATGGTGGAACAAAGTGAAGAGAACCGTAAACAAATGTATAAAGAAATTTTGACGTATATCCACAATGAAAATGTCTATATCCCATTAACTTATTCCGTAACAAAAGCAGTTCATATTAAGGCATTACAAGGCGTTGGCTTTAATGTCTCCCAATATGAAATTCCTTTTGAAAAAATGTACTTCGAATAAGAATATCAACAAATTTTGCAGATAAATAAAGTGAAACTTCCATTAGTGGGGCACTTACCCGTTAAGAGTGGATAAATAAAAAATCTTCGCTAAAGTATGCTCGCAGAAATAGAGCGTTTGGCGGAGATTTTTTCATAAAAATACTGTTTTATTTTATATTATTTAAATAAACAACTTCTCACGAATATCAAACATAATGGTTTAACAAAACCCAAGCTACTACAATACAAACTCACACCTGGCACATGAAAAGAAGCAGTTTTCTTAAATTTATAAGCAGGGAGTAGTCAGAATACACGAAGACTCCTATGGGAATTGCGAGACAGGTGAGACCCCGCAG
>JBDNRM010000193.1:0-8692 GCA_047718615.1 Bacillus sp. (in: firmicutes)
TTACGTGCTAAATTAGAGAATGTCCGTCTTTACCTATTATCTATTTAGTTATGTCCCAGCCTCATTCTTTTTTATCGTGCTAATTAAATACTATTTTTTTCTATTTTTTTGTAGAATACTCGCTTCTTCTAAAGCAGTAATTCTTTCTAGCATCGTTGGATGGTTATAACGAAATACTTTTACCAAAAATGGTGGATTTACCTCGCTTAGTCCAGACTTTGTTAATTTTTGAAAAGTAGTTATACCAGCATCCGCATCATTTGTTAGAGTAATAGCATATTGATCTGCTCTTTTTTCCTCATATCTAGATATTGTATTTGTAACTGGGCTGACTAAAAAGAATAGTAAAGAAATCAATGCAAGCATTAATGGTAAGGAACGAATTTCTTCCACCTTCCCTATTCTTAATGCTTTTCCCCATTTTGCTACAATAATATGCATTGCTTTATAAATTATATATAAACCGATAAAAGATAAACATAAGGAAAGTGCAATGCCTATATAAATATGTTTTTCTACATAATGGGCCATTTCATGTGCCATCACAAATAAAATTTCCTTATCTTTTAATTTCGTTAATGTTGTATCCCAAAGAACTATTCTAGAATTGCTGCCTATACCTGTTACATAAGCATTTAATGCATTTGTTTTATCAGACATATTCACTTGAAAAACATGTTCAGCTGGAATATTGGACTGTCTTGCCAACTCTAATATTTTCGTTTCCAGCTCCTGATTTTGCAATGGGGTAAAGTCATTATATAATGGATCAATTATTACAGGCTGAATAAAGGTAATAAATAAAGTAAATGGCACAGAAAGCAACCAAGTGTATAACCACCATCGCTTTTTGCTTTTATTCATCAGCCAATAAACTACTAACACAATGATAAATAAAAAACCGAAATTAACCCAAAAATCAATTAACTCATCCTTCATCCAAGAAGTAAAGCTTTGTGTAGATATGTTATATGTTTTAGCTAATGAATAGCTAATATAGCTTAATGGATAGGTTGCAATATATGCTGTTAAGTTCAACCAAAATAAATAAATTGCCTTTTGCAAAAATGTATATTTGGCAGAAGCTTCTCCCCATTTCTGAAAAGATGCAGACAAACCAAACAATAAAATAAAAATATAAAGAACCCATTCAAAAGGAGTTGATATAAAAAATAAAAAGTTTCGTATTTTGGAATAATCCTCACTAAGCATAAGCTCTCTGCTATTTAAAAAAGTCGTTGGATCTGCTGCAGATCCCTGGTATTCAAACGGCAGCCCGGTGTGAGAATGGTAAAACAGATACCAATAAAAAAATAAACCGTACACTACATAAAAGAATACGGTATAAAAACCAATTTTCCTAGCCATTTTCTCCCTCCTAACCTTGTACCATCTACTACTAATAATTAGTCCAAAATCTGCTGTTTAGAACTAGAAATTATGAAAATAGAAAATAAACGCCAAACAAAAAAGATATGCTTTCCGAGAATAATCCACTACAACAATGTGTTGCCGGTGGAAAATACTTATGAAAGAATATCTTATAAGGGTAAGTCTATTTGCTTAATAAATCAGATGTAAAAAATCGTCTTTCGTTACATTACCAAAATAATACTTAATAGGTGTTTCTTCCAGCGCCTTTTCTAATTCTTCCCGATCATAACGAACACCGACTAATCTGTTTTCTATATCTGCAATGTCCCCTACACCAAAGAAATCGCCGTAAATTTTACAGTTTTTTATGACTCCTTTCGTTACTTCAAAGCGCACGTCAATTTGCCCAACAGGAAAGCGATGGGAATGCTGTAGATTAAATTTAGGGGATTTTCCATAATTCCAATCCCAGTTTTGGTATCTTTTTTTGGAAAGTTCGTGAATATTTTTCCAATCTTCTTCCGTTAATACATATTCTTGAATTTTGTCTTCTCCTTCAAAAAGGTGAGTCAATATTAACTTGCGAAACTCTTCAATCGTAATTTTTTTAGTTAAAAATTCTGTAATATTAGCAACTCTACTTCTTATTGATTTAATACCTTTTGATTCAATCTTGTCTTTTTTTACCCTTAGTGCAGAAACAATATGTTCCATCTCGGAATCAAAAAGCAAGGTCCCATGGCTGAACATTCGACCTCTTGTGGAAAACTGTGCATTTCCAGAGATCTTTCTGCCTTCTGCTAGCAAATCATTTCGACCGCTTAGCTCTGCATTTACGCCCATGTTTTGTAATGCTTTGACAACAGGTTCAGTAAATTTTCTGAAATTATGAAAGCTGTCTCCATCGTCTTTTGTGATAAAACTAAAATTCAAATTTCCTAAATCATGATAAACTGCTCCACCGCCGGAAAGTCTTCTTACTACATGGATTCCATTTGCATCTACATAGTCTGTATTTATTTCTTCGATGGTATTTTGATTTTTCCCGATAATAATGGAAGGTTTATTTATATAAAATAAAAGATATGTTTCATTTATATCTAAATTTTTCAAAGCATACTCTTCTATAGCTAAATTAATTCTTGGATCAGTGATACCTTTATTATCAATAAATAGCATGTTAACACCCCTCATATTTCCTATTCTAGTCTCTTTATTTTAATAGTAACATAACTCTTCTAATAGGAATATTTCTGTCTTTCTTTACTATATTTAATTTTACTATTTGCTTCACTTTTTTTACACTAGTTTTATTCTATTGGAAATAATAGTATGTTTTCTTGTAACTCCCTGAAACAAGTATTCCTTACACTCTCAATGAGTTCGCAGCCGGAAATACCGGAAATACTCTTCGCTTTCCATGGGGCGGGCGCCGAGTCTGTCCCGCTCATCCCATAGGAGCCTTCGTGTATTCAGGCTGCTCCCTGCTTCAACATATCAACACGCTCATTCATACTCGCCTATCTTCATTCTTCATGATGTGAATTTTTGTTTGCAAGAGTGTCTACCCTGAAAAGTGATGCTCTTAAAAAGGCCAAACTTCCTTATTTGAAAGTTTGGCCTTTTGGCTATTCTTTTAGTCCATAACTGGCTCTTTGTATTTTCGTTTAAAGGTGATAATAAAATATATCATTGTTCCTGTAATAAATAGTATCGGATATATTGCTAGAATAGTAGCGTTATGCCACATATAGGAGAAGTCTCCGCTTGAAATGACCGCTTTTAATCCTGCAACTGAATATGACATTGGCAATAATGCATGCACATGCTGCAAGAAATTCGGAATTAATTCTAATGGGAATGTACCAGCACTTGTTGTCAATTGAAAAATCAGTAACAGAACAACAAGAAAACGACCTGGATTCCCTAATAAAGTTACAAAAAATTGAATGATCGAGAAAAAGACCATACTAATAATAATAGTAAATAAGATAAACAATGGCACACTTTGCACATCTATTCCTAATACTTCCAGCAAAATAAAGGAAGCAACAAGGGCTTGTAGAATACCAACAGCCACCAATATAACCGTTTTACTTAAAAACCATCTAATCCCATTTTTAGGGGTTCCCTCTGGTTCGTTAAAGGAGAACACAATCGACAACATCAACGCCCCAACAAATAATCCTAAAGAGATGAAATATGGTGCCAATCCTGTACCATAGTTCGGTACTTCCGTCAGTTTTTCTGAACTTACTTTCACAGGCTCTGCCATCATATTATATGTTTTGTCATCAGAATGAATCGAACTTGCATCGTTGGCTCCATCTGATAGTTTGCTAGAAAGCTCTTTACTGCCATCTAACAAAGAATTTGTACCTTGTGACAGTTCTTTTGAACCATTTTTCAACTTGCTCGCTCCACTTGTTAATGCGTTAGAACCAGATTCCAATGTATTCATTCCAGTTAACAGCGACTGCATACCACCCACAAGCGTAGTAGAACCTTCCGCAGCTTTTGAAAACTCAGTTCCGTATTTCTCCATGCCTGCAACGAACTGTTTCTGTCCTTCTACTTGTTGTAGTGACCCATCTTTCAGCTTTGTGCTTCCATCAGCCAATTGATTAACACCACTTTGTAGTTTTTCATGCCCTTGATTCAGTTCATTTAATCCAGAAGATAAGCTTTCACCGCCTGCTGCTAACTGATTTGCTCCTTGCGCAAGTGCCTCTGTATTAGTTGAAATAGACTGACTTCCATCAACAAGCCCTTGAAGAGCTGCCAATAATTCATTTTGTTTATCCTCAGGCAATCCTTGCAATAGCGGCATCATTGAATTAATCGTTTCCTGAAGCTGCTTTGTACCAGCATTTAATTGCTTAGCACCTTCTGCCAGCTCCATTGATTTACCGCTCCAATTATTTAAATTAGCTGATAAAGAATCAGAGCCTTGTTTCAATTTATTTGTTCCATCAATTAATGAAGGGATACTGCCTTGTACTGTGTTTATCCCCTCACTGGTTTGAGCGATGCCGTTCAGAATCGCTTGATCACCAGCTTGTAATTTAGTAGCAGCATTAGACAGATCCTTTTGACCATTCTGTAGCTGTCCTAATCCCCCGGCTAACCCCTCCGCTCCATTTAAGAGTTTTTTTGCACCAGAATTTGCAGAAGAGACTCCTTCGTTAAACTCAATTGACTTTTCAGCAAGAGTAGCCAAGTTATTATACACATCTTTCGAACCTGTATTAACTTTAGAGGTTCCTTTTTCTAAATCTTTCGCTCCATTACTTGCATTTTTCAATCCGTCAGCCATCTCACCAATATTATCAAAAACGGACTTAGCATATGTTTCTGTTATCTCTTTACTTACCCCTTCTTTAATTCTTTCGATGGCTGAATTTCCAATTTGCGAGGAAATAAAGTTATAACCAGGATTGGAAACATAAATTAAATCTAATTTTTTCGGATCATTATCAAGAAGTGTTGTTGCATTTTCAGAAAAATCCTTTGGAATTTCAATAAGCATATAGTATTTTTGATTTTTTAAATTTTTATAGCCTTCTTTTTTATTTACAAATGTAAAAGCAAACTCATCACTGTCTTTTAAATTTTCAACTAAATCTTTCCCTAATTCCAGCTTTTTACTATCCATTTTTGCTCCACTATCTTCATTAACTACAGCGACAGGAAGCTTTTCTAAGTGACCGTATGGATCCCAAAATGCCCATAAATAAACACCTGAATATAAAATAGGAATAAAAATAATCGCAATAATAGAAATAAGCTTCATTTTATTTTTAAAAATTGAGGATAGTTCTGCTTTTAATAAACTTTGTTTCATATTAGTCCACCCCATCATATTGACCGTAATATTCAATTAGTCATTTTCATTCTTAAAAAGAGGATTATCTTATATGGACAATCCTTTAAATAATGTATTTTCAAAAAAAACTGCTATTTCTTTTGCTTGAAGAGGAGAATGATTCCTTTCCCAATCAAAGATTAATGCCAGATATAATTTAAAAATTAAAAATGCTATTAACTCCGTATCACAATCCTGTATTTCTCCCTTATCAATAGCTTCCTGAACACGAATCTTAATATAATTAATAACAGCATTTTCCAGTCTATCAATTACTTCTTTTACTTCTAATGTCCCCATTTCCTTTTGTTCTTGAAAAAGCTTTATTGTCAACTGATGTTGTCTACGGAACTCAAGCATTTTCATTAATGTTTGATGAACATTTTCCATAAAACGATTTTCCGGATTAAAGGACTCATCTGCTGCCTCTTTCATTTCTTGAATAAGTCCAGTAATGATTTCCGCAAATAGCTCTTCCTTATTCTTAAAAAAAGTATAAATAGTCCCCTTCCCTACATTAGCAATTTTAGCCACTTGATCCATTGTTGTTGCTTTATAGCCAAACATCGTAAAAGATTTAGCTGCTGCATCAATAATTTGTTTTTTACGATCGACTGCCAAATAAATCACCTCATGAAATAGAAAAAATAAATAATCTGCTGCTTCGTTTCTATTATAAATTTCTCATCTTATTAAAAATGACCAAAAATCACTTTCGGTCATTTAGTACGTTTATGAATATAACATAACCATTTCCCCCATGCAAGAATAAATACTACATAAGAAACAAATTTGCTTTTATTCTCCTTAAAAGATTTACTTAAAAATCGTTTCTTTCCAGGCAAGTTCATTTCAAGAATAAAACAAATCCTTTTTGTCTTTGAAACGACTTTCTCTGACCTCATGCAAAAAGCCCAAAGATTTTCCTAACAAAATCATTTGGGCTTTATCTATTTTCTGCACATACGTCCGAAAATACTTGTTAATTTGCATAAACTTTTAGTGCGTGTTCAAAAAGGAGGATAAAAAGGACCAAGAAGTTCAAGGCGGCTTCACTTTGAGCATCGCCCTTTCACAGGATGTGATGACTTCCACGTTGCTCACAGGACGTAAGCGTTTTTAGTGGAAGATCCTCTAGTTGAGACGTGAGAAGCAGAAAAGTGAAGCCAACGAAGAAATTCGACGTGTCATTTTTACCGGACTTTTTGAACAACCTCTTTTAATTTGTTTAATACAACTGTTGATAATGCCTCAATAAATTCCGGCTGCGCATTTGGCATGGACGGTCTATAATAATTAGCACCCACCGCTTTAGCTGCAATCGCACATTCATAATCATTATCATAAAGTACCTCTAAATGGTCAGATACAAATCCAGCTGGAACATAAACAAATGCTTTATATCCATGCTTTTTATGCAAAGACTTTGTTAAGTCTTGAACATCTGGTCCGAGCCATGGATCTGGAGTATTTCCAGCACTTTGCCATCCGATATAATAAGCAGAGATATTTGCTTCTTTTGCAATAAGATCTGCGGTTTCTTTTAATTGCTTTGGATATGGATCACCAGATTGTAGAATTTTTTCTGGCAAACTATGTGCAGATACAATTAAAGCAGCATTTTCTTTGTCCTCTTTTGGCATATTTTCATACACTTCTTTTACCTTTTCTGACCAATAATGAATAAATTTCGGTTCTTTATACCAGCTTTCAATACTATGTATAGTAAGACCGCCCAATTTATCTGCCATTTCCTTCGCACGACCATTATAAGATTTAATGCTAAATGTTGAGAAATGAGGAGCAAGAACAATGCTTACCGCCTCAGTGATACCATCTTTATGCATACTAGTAATAGCATCTTCTACAAATGGTTCAATATGCTTTAACCCTAAATACATTTTAAATTCGATTTCATCTTGAAGTGAATTCAAATGAGATTCTAAGCTTTTTGCCTGTTCTAGCGTAATTTTTGCCAAAGGGGAAATTCCGCCAATTGCTTCATAACGGCTTTTTAAATCTTCCAGCATTTCATCAGTAGGTCTTCTACCGTGACGAATATGTGTATAATATCTTTCAATATCTTCCTCCTTATAAGGAGTGCCATATGCCATTACTAAAAGTCCAACTTGTTTTTTGCTCATTTTTATCACTCTTTCAGTAGTAGTCAGTTTATCCTTTATTTCTTATCGCTTCTGCTGAATATTCATGTACAAAATTTGTTAATTTCTTTAAAACAGCAGGATTTACATCAGGGAAAACACCATGTCCTAAATTGAAAATAAATCCGTTTGGGTTATTAATTCCTTGATCAATTATGCCCTTTGCTCTTTCTTCAATTACATTCCAAGGAGCTAATAAAACAGCAGGATCAAGATTTCCTTGCACTGCCTTCGATATTCCCTTTTCCCTTGCCTCATTAATAGATAAACGCCAATCTAACCCAACAACGTCTAAAGGAAGGTTGTTCCACTCTAATGCTAAATGACTAGCACCAACTCCATGCATGATTAAAGGAACTTGCTCTTCTTTTAGTGAGGAGAAAATTTTTGTCATAATTGGTTTAATAAAAATGCGGTAATCTTCCACATTTAATGCACCAACCCATGAGTCAAAAATTTGAATAGCATTTGCTCCGGCTTTAATTTGTGCCTTTGCATAGACAATAACCATATCCCCTAATTTTTCCATAAGGGCAAACCATGCTTTCGGATCTGCATACATAAATGCTTTTGTTTTATGATAATTTTTCGAAGGTCCGCCCTCAATCATATAGCTGGCAAGTGTAAAAGGAGCTCCAGAAAAGCCGATCAATGGAACCGTAAGCTGTTCTGTTGTTAATAATTTAATGGTATCCAGAACATAAGCAATATCTTGTTCCGGCTGAAGTATGCCCAATTTTTCAACATCTTGAAAGGATGTGATTGGATTCGCAATAACCGGACCGATTCCTGATTTTATTTCTACATCAACTCCTATTGCAGGCAATGGAGTCATAATATCTTTATATAGAACCGCAGCATCCACATTATATTGATCAACAGGAAGTTTTGTAACATAAGCACAGAGTTCTGGCTGATGGGTAATTTCAAATAGAGAATATTTTTCCTTAATTGCTCGATATTCTGGCTGTGATCGTCCAGCTTGACGCATATACCAAACAGGAACAAACTCGGTTTCTTCTCCCTTTGCTGCTCTTAAAAAAGTAGTTTGCGTTGGTTTATTCATACTTACTATGTCCACCTTTCAGATGCTTATAAGAATATTTTAATAGATAAAAAAATAAAAAAAATCATTATTAAATTATAATATTTATAAATAAAATTGCAAATAAAAAAGAATGTCTTAACATTGAGACACCCATATGTAAAAATTTCTATGTATTATCATTTTATATTATTTGATAAAAAAGAGAAGGTTTTCTATTATCTCCATTTTGTTGATCTAATATGA
>JBDNRM010000194.1:0-8652 GCA_047718615.1 Bacillus sp. (in: firmicutes)
TATAGAGGTTGTTCAAAAAGTCCGGTAAAAATGACACGTCGAATTTCTTCGTTGGCTTCACTTTTCCGCTTCTCACGTATCAACTAGAGGTTCTTCAACTAAAATCGCTCACGTCCTGTGAGCAACGTTGAAGTCAACACTTCCCGTGGAAGGCCAGTGCTCAAAGTAAAGCCGCCTCGAACTTCTTGGTCCTTTTTATCCTCCTTTTTGAACACGGACTTATATTAAAAAATAAGATCTATTCGAGCTTTACCTTTGTTAATAAATCGATGTATTTTTTTCATCCGTATTTTCTAAAATTTCTTTTACTCTTTGCAGAAATCTTCCGCATACTAAACCATCTAATACGCGATGATCCAATGAAAGACATAAATTTACCATGTCGCTAATCGCAATCATGCCATTTTTGATAACAGGTCTTTTCACAATAGATTCTACTTGAAGTATCGCTGCCTGAGGATGATTGATAATACCCATCGACTGTATAGAACCAAAAGATCCTGTATTATTGACTGTGAATGTTCCATCTTGCATTTCAGCTAAAGAGAGTTTGCCTGTTCTAGCTTTTTTAGCAAGCGTTGCAATTTCTTTTGCAATGCCTTTTAACGATTTTTCATCTGCATTTTTAATGACTGGGACAAATAAAGCGTCCTCGGTTGCAACGGCAATCGAAATATTAACTTCTTTTTTGCGAATGATCTTATCTCCAGCCCAAGTTGCGTTTACTTCTGGAAATTCTTTTAAACTTTGGGCAACAGCTTTCACGAAGAAAGCAAAAAATGTTAAATTAAACCCTTCAGATGCTTTGAATGAATCTTTTATTTTATTCCGGTAATTAACGAGACTTGTAACATCCACCTCTACCATCGTCCAAGCATGTGGAATATCATGTTTGCTTTTCAGCATATTTGCTGCAATTGCTTTACGCACACCTGTTACAGGAATTTCCGTATCTCCCGTATTTAGCGGCGATTGAGTTCCCTCTTCTTTATGTGACGACATTTCCAGCGTTGTGGATGTATCCTTCGCCACTGCTTCTTGTATTGGTTGAACAGCTGGTTGAGAAGATCCGCTTTCTATCGCTTTTAAAACATCCTTGCGCGTAATTCTTCCTCCCGCACCAGTTCCTATTAATGTAGCCAAGTCAATACCCTCTTGTTGAGATAACCGTAAAACAGCAGGAGAATATCTAAGTTTATTATCCGACGTTTGGGCTGTCTTTTCTTCCTTTGGAGCTTCTTCTGTTTTCACCTGTTTTGTAGAAGCCGTTGTTTCTTCTCCTACCTCTATTGTACAAATAACTTCTCCAATTTGCAGTGTTTCCTCTTCTTTTGCGGTTATCTCTGAAATGACCCCCGTAAATGAGGATGGAATTTCTGCGGTTACTTTATCTGTCATTACTTCTGCCAAAGGATCATACTTATTGACTTTATCCCCTACGGATACCAACCATTTGCTAATAGTACCTTCTGTAACACTTTCGCCTAACTGGGGCATGTTAATTTTTTCAATCGACACCTTTTTCCCTCCTTTATATTTAAAATTCTGCTAATTTTCTCATAGCCTGTTCGACTCTTTCTGGGTTCACTAGGAAATATTTTTCCATTGTTGGAGCATACGGCATTGCAGGCACTTCATCCCCAGCAAGACGCATAACTGGTGCATCTAAATCAAATAAACAATTTTCAGCAATAATAGCGGCAACTTCACTAATTATACTGCCTTCCTTATTATCTTCTGTTATTAATAAGACTTTCCCCGTTTTGGATGCTGCTTCTATAATTGCTTCTTTATCAAGGGGATATACCGTTCTTAAATCTACTACATGTACAGAAATTCCATCTTCTGCTAATTTCTCTGCTGCTTGAAGAGCAAAATGAACACATAAACCATATGTAATAACCGTAATATCTTCTCCGTTGCGTTTAACATCCGCTTTTCCAATAGGCAAAACATAATCATCTTCTGGAACTTCCCCTTTTATCAAGCGGTAAGCACGTTTATGTTCAAAAAATAAAACTGGATCTGGATCACGGACAGCTGCTTTTAATAAGCCTTTCACATCATAAGGAGTGGATGGCATCACTATCTTTAACCCTGGAGTGTTTGCAAACATCGCTTCCACAGATTGTGAATGATACAATGCTCCGTGAACTCCTCCGCCGTAAGGAGCTCGAATAACAATCGGACATGTCCAATCATTATTGCTTCGATAGCGGACTTTCGCTGCTTCTGAAACAATTTGGTTTACAGCCGGCATGATAAAGTCGGCAAACTGCATTTCAGCGATTGGCTTAAGCCCATACATCGCTGCACCAATTCCTACGCCTGCAATTGCTGATTCAGCCAGAGGGGCATCGATGACCCTTGCTTCGCCAAATTTTTCGTATAAACCGGCAGTCGCTTTAAAGACGCCGCCTTTCACACCAACATCTTCCCCTAAAATAAATACTTTTTCATCTCTTTCCATCTCTTCATGGATTGCCATTGTGATGGCATCAATATATGAAATTACTGCCATTTAAGCTTCCCCTTCCTCGCCATAAACATATTTAAGTGTATCTTCCGGAAGTGCATATGGTGCACTTTCTGCATAATCCGTTGCTTCATTAATAACTTGCATAATCTGATTATTTAGTTCTTTATCCTTCTCTTCTGTTAATACATTTGTTTGCATTAAATACTCTCTAAACTTAATAACTGGATCCTTCGCTTTTGCTTCTGCTACTTCTTCTCGACCGCGATAGCTTCTATCATCATCATCGGAGGAATGTGGAGTCAAGCGGTAAGATACAGTTTCTATTAGAGTGGGACCTTCTCCTCTTCTTGCTCTATCAACGGCTTCTTTTGTTACACGATATACCTCAATTGGATCATTTCCATCTACAGTAAATCCAGGCATGCCATAACCAATTGCTCTATCTGATACTTTTTCACATGCTAACTGCTTCTCGATTGGCACAGAAATGGCATACTTATTGTTTTCACAAACAAAAATAACCGGCAGTTTATGAACACCTGCAAAATTTGCTCCTTCATGAAAATCCCCTTGATTGGATGAACCTTCTCCAAAACTTACATATGTAACAAAATCTTTTTTCTCTATTTTTCCTGCAAGAGCGATGCCGACTGCATGTGGCACCTGCGTTGTTACCGGGGAAGATCCTGTTACGATGCGATTGCTTTTTTGTCCAAAATGACCTGGCATTTGTCTTCCGCCTGAATTTGGATCTTCTGCTTTTGCAAATCCAGATAACATAATATCTTTTGTTGTCATTCCAAATGCTAAAACAACGCCTAAATCCCTGTAATATGGCAGAATATAATCTTTACTGTTATCAAAAGCAAAGGCTGTCCCAGCTTGTGCTGCTTCCTGACCTTGACAGGAAATAACAAATGGAATTTTCCCTGAGCGGTTTAATAACCACATTCTTTCATCTATTCTGCGGGCAAGCAGCATATTTTCATACATTGCTAATACTTGCTCGTCTGTTAATCCAACTTCTTTATGGCGATTTTCAACCATGACCATAACGGTACCTCCTATTTTCCACTACTATTCTCTTGTTTATATGACCACATAAGATTTTTATAAGAAAAGCGCAAGTGCCTTGTTAAGCCCCGAAGAAAAATGTTCTCCTGACTCAAAAAGTGTTTTTACTTTTAGAGGCAGGAGGCAATACTCACTGGGGCTAGGCGCTGGAGCTAGACACTAATCTAAGTTAGAAAATTTTATACTTTCTCACCTTATAAAAGCTTACGTGATCTTGAACGCCTTATGAAGAACATCCTGGCTTCATCGGCTGTTTACTCGAAAAAACGAGCTCCACTTTATCCATGAATGGCATTTCCATCCACGGCTAGCGCTGCTTCACCAATCGCTTCTGATAACGTTGGATGGGCGTGTATAGTTGAACCAATTTCCCATGCGGTTGCATCGAGTACACTTGCCAATGCTGCTTCACCAATCATATCTGTCGCGTGAGGCCCGATAATGTGCACTCCAAGTAAATCATCTGTTTTACTGTCAGAAATAATCTTAACAAATCCATCATGTTCCCCATATACTAATGCTTTTCCGATCGCTTTGAATGAAAATTTCCCTTTTTTGACACTATAGCCTTTTGCAATCGCTTCTTCTTCTGTTAAGCCAATGCTGGCGATTTCCGGACTAGTATAAATGCATTTAGGAATTTTTTTCGTATCCAATGCTTCTGGATTCAACCCAGCGATATGTTCAATTGCCTTTATTGCCTCATGGGAAGCAACATGAGCAAGCTGCAGGCCGCCAATAACATCTCCTATTGCATAGATATGGCTTTCTTTTGTTTGATAGAATTTATTCGTTTGAATCACGTTTTTATCTACGACAATCTCCGTGTTCTCTAGTCCAATGCCTTCCGTATTAGCAGAGCGTCCAACAGAAACAAGCAGTTTCTCTCCTATATAGGTTTGCTGTACTTCTTTTTGTTCTGCTTTAATAGAAACTGTTCCGTTTATAGTCAAAGTTTCCGGAAGAACATTTGCTTCGGTTACCACTTTTACTCCTTTTTTCTCCAACAACTTCTGAAGCTCTTTCGAAATTTCTTTATCTTCTGTTGGAATAAGTCTATTGCTATATTCTAATAAAGTCACTTCTACATCAAAGTCAGAAAGCATCGACGCCCACTCTACCCCAATTACGCCGCCGCCAACAATAATAATCGATTTAGGCAATGATTCCATTCGCAGTGCTTCTTCTGAACTAACCACATTTTCACCATCTATTTTTAGACCGGGTAATGACTTTGGTCTAGAACCTGTTGCGATGATAACATTTTTAGGAACAAGCATTTCATTTTCGTCCCCATTGTTCATTTCAACTGAAATCGTTCCAGGCATAGGAGAAAATATGGATGGGCCTAATATTCTTCCTGTTCCTTCATATACATCAATTTTGCCTTTTTTCATTAAATACTGAACACCATTAAACAATTGTTGAACAATCGCATTTTTACGTTCTTGTACTTTCGTGAAATTCACGCTTACTTCTGAAGTTAACACCCCGTAATCAGCGCTCTTTTTAGCTGTGCGGTACACCTCTGCACTACGAAGCAGCGCTTTACTAGGAATACAGCCATTATGCAGACAAGTTCCACCCAGCTTTCCTTTCTCAACGAGCGCTGTTTTTAATCCTAATTGTGCTGCTCGTATGGCGGCAACATATCCTCCTGTTCCACCACCTAATACGACTACATCATATTCATTTGCCATTTTTTTCACTCTCTTTTCCCTTTTAATGATTGCTATATATTTTGGGGTGCTCGACTTTTCTTAATACTCTTAAAACCCCTTCCGCTAGAGATTGCAGCTCATTCTCTCCTGGATAAACAAAAATATCGGCAATCCACATCACTTTCTCCATGATCTCTTTCACTAATGGTGCACTGTTTGCCAAATCTCCTGTTAAAACAATGGCATCTACTTTCCCAGATAAAACGGTGCTGATGCTGCCAATTTCCTTTGCAATTTGATAAGCTAATGCATGAAGTATACTTGCTGCTTTTTGATTTCCAGCGTTCATTGCTTTTTCAACTTCTGCTAAATCATTTATATGTAAATAACCTTGAACTCCTCCATGAAATTGAAGTTCCTTTTTCATTTCTTCATAAGTAAAGGTTCCTGAATAACATAAATCAATTAAATCACCGGGAGGAATGGTTCCAGCACGTTCTAATGAAAAAGAACCTTCTCCGTTTAAACCATTATTTACATCAATCACCTTGCCATTTCGATGGGCACCTACCGTAATGCCTTCTCCTAGATGGGCCACTATTATGTTCGATTCTTCATATCGTTTTCCTAGTTCTGATGCAGCACGCCTGCCGCATGCTTTATGATTCAAAGCATGAAAAACACTTCTTCTTTCAATATGTGAATAGCCAGATATTCGTGCCACGTCATGCAGCTCATCTACCACGACAGGATCGACAATATAAGAAGGAACATTCAGCCCAGAAGCAATCCCAAAGGCAAGGATTCCTCCTAAATTAGAAGGATGCTCTCCTCTACATCCAGACTTCAAATCGTCTAGCATTTGTTGATTTATCACATAAGTGCCTCCTTCCATTGCACTTAACAATCCGCCTCTGCCACAGACAGCATCCATTTTCGATAAATTGATTTCTTTTTCAAATAAAGAATGCAGTATGTCGGCTTCTCTATCTTTGGATTGTACAGCAATAGAAGGAGATGACTTCCATGTTTCAAGCCTATGATGAATTGTATCGATTAATAATGGCATTTCATTTTGATATAAAGCTATAATGGTTGAAGAAGATTTCGGGTTTATCACTAAAACTCGAAATGTATTTGCCATCACCCTATTTCCTCCCTTCCTTTTATTACTCAAAAAAAGTTCGCTTAACCAAGTCCGTATTTCTCTAATTTATAATATAAATTACGAACAGACAGGCCTAATGATTTTGCTGTTAATGTTTTATTGCCCTCGTTTTTTTTCAACGCTTTTTCGATAATCACTTTTTCGTATTCTTCTACTAATAACGACAGCGGTTTATCTTCTATTTCATGTTCCTCTTTTATATGAAGGCTTTCTTTTTTTTCTGCACCCGTATAATCAGCAAAACAAAGATTGTTTTTGGTTAATACCACTTCCGTTTTTGCCATCTTTGTTAACGATAATTCAAGAATAGCCTTCAGCTCTTTTATATTCCCTGTAAAAGGATAATCTTTAAGCAGCTTCATGACTTCCTGATGGACTGTTACGAAACGCCCATTATTATGGTTAATCTGCTGTACAAACCTTTTGGTTAACAGCGGAATATCCTCTTTTCTTTCTGTTAATAAAGGCAAATGAATGCTTATTCTCGTTAATTCATAATATAAACCTTCTAAAAATTGACCATTTATTAAAGTTTTTTCCATATTCTCAGAAGATCCGGCAATTATTCTGATATTGTCCTTTTTGTTTTGTAAAAAATCCAGTAATTTTTGCTGTAATTCAAATGGAAGAAAACTAATTTCATCTAAATAAACCGTACCATGCCATTTTTGTTGAAAAGCAGCATTGTCCTCATTCTTATCATTACCAATATTTATTCTTGCTAGTATTGTATCCAGTTCTTTTTCAGAAGTATTCATACAGGAAATAGCCGCAAATTGATTATATTTTCGTTTACTCTCATTATGGATTGCATTAGCAAACATTTTTTTCCCTGTACCAAGAGCACCTCTAATAAAAACTGGACAATCCGTATTACTAGCAAGCTTTCCTTGTTGAATTGGAATTTGCATTGCTGGTGAACTGCTTACTATATCTTCAAATAGGTATTTTTCCTCTAAACCACGGATAATGCTCCGAGCCATTTTAAGTTCTTTTTGCCATTCCAGACTTTTTGAAAGATCTTGAACAATTTGCACGCTTCCTTTTAATTTACCGTCAATAATAATTGGAGAGGCATCTATTTTGAGCGAACGCTTATTATTATTTTCTATATGTTGTTGAACTCTTCGTGTTTGCAACACTTTCTGATGGACCGTTTCTGAAAGGTCTTTACTTATGATTGCTTGTTTATAATTGCTATCTTTGTTCAATGATTCAATCCAGCTGCAGTATGCAAAATTTTTCATCTTAATACTGCCTTTTTCATCTACTATTGAAATGGCCGCTTCATTATTTTGAACAAGCAATTCTACTATTGCTTGCAAATTATCCTTTTCGTACCAGTCTTCTTTATAATCAGAAGCATTCGAGAAATAAGCGATTGCGCCAATTGTTTGTTCTTTTTTGTTAATTAACGGGATTCTCGAGATGCGCACATTGCAATTGGGTGCCAATACAAATCTTTTTCCCGTTTCTTTTTTTCCACTTCTTATCACGCGGGGCAATTCACTATTTGGCACTAGCTCTGAAATATGTTTGCCTAGCGCATTGCTTTTCGTTGCACCAGCCAATTTCGTCGCTTCTTCATTTAAGAAAATAATGATGCCATTTTGATCAACAATAATAACACCTTGCTTTATTTCATTAAAAATACAATCTATAGGTAAAGAATATTGCATATTGCAAAAGCCTCTCTTTTTGCATAGATTTTCCGTTCACTAACAACCGTGCAATTTATTTCATACTTATACTATAATCATTCCCATTATATTATGCAATTTTTTTCTCGATTACATAATTTTTCGAATAATCATTTTTCACAAGAAAAGCACAAGCGCCTTGTTTAGCCCCGAAGAAAAATGTTCTCCTGACTCAGGAAAGTGTTTTTTACTTTTAGAGGCTGGAGGTTATACTCACTGGGGCTAGGCGCTGGCCGGCTAAATACGCCACGTCCTTATGTCTTCGCCGGCACTTGTACATCCTGTACGGCGAAGCTAGACACTACTCTAAGTTGAAAAATTTTATCCTTTCTTACCTTAAAAAGAAGCTGAGACATAACTAAATAGATAATAGGTAAAGACGAACATGCTCTAATTTAGCACGTAAATGATAACTTCCTTATACTGGTTATTTATGTTTTTTAATCTAGTTAACTCAAACTTCGCAGTTATAAATTATTCTTCATGTATTGCGATAACTTGGTTTAGAGCTATTGGAAAAGGATGATTGATTCGTCTTTTTAGGTGTTTTTTGCAAATATTATTCCTTAT
>JBDNRM010000195.1:0-8614 GCA_047718615.1 Bacillus sp. (in: firmicutes)
AAGACACCGCCCTTTCACGGCGGTAACACGGGTTCGAATCCCGTATGGGTCACCATTAAAAGGAAGGCATGTTAAATGCGCGACATCCTGTCGCAACACATGCAATCGTACATACTGTACTTCGGAGGATTAGCTCAGCTGGGAGAGCATCTGCCTTACAAGCAGAGGGTCGGCGGTTCGATCCCGTCATCCTCCACCATAAATATTTATTAATATCTTATCGTCGCGGGGTGGAGCAGTCTGGTAGCTCGTCGGGCTCATAACCCGAAGGTCGCAGGTTCAAATCCTGTCCCCGCAATCTGGTCCGGTAGTTCAGTTGGTTAGAATGCCTGCCTGTCACGCAGGAGGTCGCGGGTTCGAGTCCCGTCCGGACCGCCATTATTGATTAAATAAAAACTTGAATTAGTAGGGTTTTGAAAAGCAAAAAGTTTAAGGAAGCGATTGAGTGAACATCGAAGCGTATATAAATACGCGAGTATGTGAGTGAAAGAGCTGACGAAGAAATTTATTAATGCTTAGCGAAATTTGTATATTAAGGCTCAGTAGCTCAGTCGGTAGAGCAAAGGACTGAAAATCCTTGTGTCGGCGGTTCGATTCCGTCCTGAGCCACCTTTTAAAGCTGGAGGGGTAGCGAAGTGGCTAAACGCGGCGGACTGTAAATCCGCTCCTTTGGGTTCGGCGGTTCGAATCCGTCCCCCTCCACCATTCTTAATACAGGGGTATAGTTTAAAGGTAGAACAGAGGTCTCCAAAACCTCCAGTGTGGGTTCGATTCCTACTACCCCTGCCAAAAAATTATGGCGGATATGGCGAAGTGGTTAACGCATCGGATTGTGGCTCCGACACTCGTGGGTTCGATTCCCATTATTCGCCCCATTTATTTTTCACATTATTTCAACATTTGAATATATTATTAGTGGGCTATAGCCAAGCGGTAAGGCAACGGACTTTGACTCCGTCACGCGTTGGTTCGAATCCAGCTAGCCCAGCCATTTTGCGGAAGTAGTTCAGTGGTAGAACATCACCTTGCCAAGGTGGGGGTCGCGGGTTCGAATCCCGTCTTCCGCTCCAACTAATATTTATGGCGGCATAGCCAAGTGGTAAGGCAGAGGTCTGCAAAACCTTTACCACCGGTTCGAATCCGGTTGCCGCCTCCATATGATGCTTATAAAATTAATTTTACATAATATTACGCCGGGGTGGCGGAACTGGCAGACGCACAGGACTTAAAATCCTGCGGTAGGTGACTACCGTACCGGTTCGATTCCGGTCCTCGGCATTTTACAAAATTTATAAGCACGCCGGTGTGGCGGAATTGGCAGACGCGCACGACTCAAAATCGTGTTCCGCAAGGAGTGTCGGTTCGACCCCGACCACCGGTATCCGTAAAAGGTATAAACCTTTATAAGTCAATGCTTTGAGCAATCGAGGCATTGACTTTTTTTGTGCTTTATTTTGCTAAAGTGATTTCCAAATCGTGTGGACAACAATTTTCGATTATTAAGTACCTTTAAGACCAATTTTCTTAAAGGAGAGATTTTTTGTGGCTGTAATTAATCGAAAGAAAAAAGTTAAGTTGGAGAAAACGGTAGAAGAACTTTTTAAAGATTTTCAGATGGATAACAAAATTAAAAACTTATCAGAAATGACCATTAGATTCTATGACCAAAATGTAATTCACTTCATGCGATTCCTAGATGACGAAGGTATTCATCTTGTTAAATCCATTGAAAAGGATGATATAGATGAATTTATTTTGTTCTTGAAGGAAAAAGGCCTTAAGGCAACAACGATTAATACCTATCTCAGAGCCACTAGGGCATTGTTATATTATGCAATGCGTGAGGAGCATTTAAACAAATTTGACATTAATTTAATAAAAGCTGATAAGGAACAAAAAGAGCCTTACACAGAAGTTGAAATTAAGAAACTTATTAAAAAGCCGAATTTAAAGGAATGTGGATTTGTCGAGCATAGAAATTGGGTGCTAATTAATTACCTACTTGAGACAGGAAACAGGCTCAATACTATTCTTAACATAAAAGTAGCTGATATTGATTTGGAAAATGGAATGGTCGTTTTAACGACAACCAAAAATAGAAAAGCACAGTTTAATCCGATTAGCGAACATTTAGTTAAAACATTAAAAGAATATTTTAGAATGTATCAATTTGAAAAGGAAGATTTCTTGTTAATTAATGAATTAGGAGAACAGATGACAAGAAATTCTGTTCAGCATACAATTGCACGATATAACAAAAATAGAGGAGTAGAAAAGACTTCTATTCATGCTTTTAGGCATACCTTTGCAAAATACTATATTACTAGTGGTGGGGATGCGTTCAAGCTGCAACGCTTATTAGGTCATTCGACACTTGATGTTACATTAAACTATGTAAATTTGTATTCAAAAGATTTAAAAGATGGATTTAACAAACATAGTATTGTATCGAATTTTACTGAGAACCCAAGAATGAAAAGGGGAAAAAAATCATAATAGTAAGCAATCGCAATTATTCCATTTTTTATTTTAATAATATATTTCAAGCAGCCACTTTCAGTAGCTGCTTTTCTTTTTGAACCTTTATGGTGTGGATTTTATCGATTGATATTAAGACTTCTAAACATATTTTTTATAGGCTTACCCTTTTTGTTTTGCTCGGAATATGTCAATGCTATTAATAAATAAAAATATTGGAGGCTTTATTAATTGAATAAAATGATCGAGCAATTATCACTGGAAGAAAAACAAAAGCTGCTATGGCACGCTCTTACTGGATTGAGCCTAGAAGAAATGGAGGAGAGGGAATTAAATGGAGTCGTAGAACTTGTTGTCAAAAACAATTTATTTAATCTTTTAGTGGTATCCGAAACAACATTTCCTGAACAGTATCTTATGACTATAGATAAAATAAGTCATGCCGCATTTGAAGGAATGTTATCGACAGAAAAAGTGAAGGTTCAAAATTCTAGAAAAAACAAAAACCTATTTGCAGAAGTAGATTTGGATTTCACAAATCTCCCTGGGGTTACAATTAGCCGAAATTTATCCTGGGATGACAGAATTGTTCATAATGCTGTAGTGTCCTTATATGTCGATGGGAATAAGTATATTACTCCTTTGATGATCCATAGAGTAATGGTTGGGGATTCTAGGGCTAGTATGACAGAAAAACAAAAAGACAGTATAGAAAAAAGCATTGAAATCCTATCATCAGCACGAATAAGAATTGATGCCACGGCTGAAATGAAAGCCTATGGTTTAGACAAAGCCATTTATCATGGAAACCTTATTTACACCAAAAGAATGGATGTCCTACATAAAGGTGAAAAAAAAGAAATGATATATGTTATGGAACAACCAGTTTTGTATGATTATGCCCACAACAAAAAGCAAATTGCAAATTTACTTATAAAAGAACTGAAGGTACCAATTAACAGAACAAAAGAAACACGTGCTTTACAAGAATACCTATTATATCGGATTAAAGCAAAAGGAATGAGCAATATCATTCGATATGATACCATTTATGAAAAATTAGGTATTAAAGAAGGAACTGAATCGTCTTTACGAAAAAAACGAAATACGATTAGAAAAGCAGCTAAAAGGATTCTTGATGATTTCGTTGAGAAGAAAATGATTAAAGGATATAAAGAAAATACAGGGAAACATAATGAGAAAATCAGCATTCAGATTATCAAATAGAGGGTCCAAAAGTGGCAACACAAGGGTGTAAAAGTGGGTACACTAGGGTGTGAAAGTGGTAACACTAAGGTGTAAAAATGGGTACACTGAACCATTAAGAAAAGTGCCGTCATACATACTCTCCTAAGGGTTAAAGGATTTCATAAAAAAGATGATAAGTACTTATAAGTATTATAAGTACTGTATACGAAAACCAGCGTTTTGAATAACGCTGGTTTTCTTTTGGTTATGCTTCATTTTGAAAGGAGGCGAAAAAATGACAAAGCCAGAATTACAAAAACAAGTCGATTTGATTTCTTTAATTGCAAAAAAACATCATTTAAAAAAGGTCGGAAAGAACCAATACCGTGTCAATCCATGTCCAGTATGCGGACGCTTTGACCATTTCACTGTTTATGCTGACACGAATAGTTACCATAGTTTCAGCGGTTGTTGTAAAGGAGGTTCTGTTTTTGAGTATTTAATGGAAGTTGAAGGATTATCACAAGATGATGCTTTTAAGGAATATCAGAAATTATTAGGTGTTGAGAATGAAAAAACCCCTTCACATACTCCTGCTGTGAAAGAGGATAATGACGATATGGATTACACGGAATGGATTGGTTCATTGTATCAAAAAACAACAGAAAAAGACAAACAGCGTTTTATCAATCGTGGGATTCCACATGAACTGATTGAAAAATACAAATTAAGTATTGGGCAAATAGATAATCGAGAATGCATGATTTTGCCGATATGGGAAAAAGGGAAAGCAGTTTATTATACTGCACGCTTTTTAGATGATAAAGAACCAAAATACAAAAATGCTTCAGGAACGGCACAAATATTTAATATCGATTATTTGTACGACGCTGAAAAATCAATCGTTTTCTTAACAGAAGGCATTTTTGATGCTTTATCATTGGAAGCAATGGGATATAGTGCGATTGCAATAGGGGGAGTTCAACACACAGAAAAACTGAAAGAAGATATAAAAAGAACCAATTGTAATGCTGTTTTCTTAACTGCCTTTGATAATGATGTGGCGGGTCAAGAATGCAAAGATAAATTTCCTTATAGGGCAATTGAAATACCAAAGCAATTTAAAGATATCAATGAATGGTATGTGAGCAGCCTTCAGAACGTACAGAATGATTCTAACAGCATTCTAAATATAGAAGCGCAACTTGACAAAGCAAGGCAGCCTGATGTCGTGAGCGTCTATTTAGACGGTAATTTTCATTCAGATATTAAAGAATTTTTATGCCATAGGGACAAGCGAACTGGATTTGAAAATCTTGATTTACAAATGAAAGGCTTGTACCCAGGGCTTTATGTCATAGGCGGAATTTCCTCAGTTGGGAAAACAACCTTTACACACCAATTATGTGACCAATTAGCCGAAGAGGGGAGCCATGTTATTTATTTCAGCTTGGAACAAAGCCGACTTGAAATGGTTAGCAAAAGCATAGCAAGGATGACAGCAAAAATAAATATAGATGATGCTGTTCCATCGGTTTTTATCCGAAGTGGAGAAACATCAATTATCGTTAAAGAAGCGATAGATAAATACAGAAAGACGGCTGAAAATGTCAATATCATTGAAGGCAATTTTAACACAGATGTTAAAACGATTCGTGAATATGTGATTGCATATCGAAAAGTAAATAAAGTAAATCCAATTGTTGTTGTGGATTACTTACAGATTATGCCGAGTATTAACGATAGGATGAGCGATAAACAGCGAATTGATGCAAATGTTACAGAATTAAAGCGAATGAGTCGTGATTTTTCCTTACCTGTTTTTGTTATATCAAGTTTGAACCGTGGAAACTATCTTTCTCCTATCGATTTTGAAAGTTTTAAGGAATCAGGCGGAATTGAATATACTGCGGATGTTGTTTGGGGCCTACAGTTAGAAGCCATTAATGATCCATTTTTCTATAAAGATAAAAATGTGATAGAAAAACGTGAAAAAATCAAGACGGCAAAAAATACAGACCCAAGAGAAATCGAACTCGTATGTTTAAAAAACCGAAATGGGACACCTTCTTTTAGTTGTGGCTTTTTTTATCATGCTAAATATGACTTTTTCGAGCCTAATTTTTATAACCTTTTTAAGGTTGATAATGTGAAAACGATATAAGGTTGCATACAAACTGATAAGCGATAATAAATGAAGAAAGGTGAAAAAGAAATGAATTTAGAAGTAAATGAAACAGAATACAAATGTAATAATTTTCGGTCAAGGCTTGAAGCAAGATGGGCGGTTTTTTTCGATGCAATGGGTTTTGTATGGGAATATATTAAACCTAAAAGAGTAGAACCTAATCGTAAATATTTGCCTGATTTTTATCTTCCTGAAAGAAAAGCATGGATAGAAATAAGCAGTAAAACACCAAGTGCCGAAGATTTAAGGAAATATGAAGCATTTGCCGAACAACAATTAAAAAATAATATAGATTTCAGATTGTTAGTAGGAGATATCCCAGAAGCAACTTGTGATTTTGGATTGCTTGACTCTTTGGTAAAAAATAAATCAAACCTTAGACAATATGGGGCGATATTAAACAACATTAAAGGTATAAAAGCATACAAATTTCTGCCAGAAACTAAAGGTAAATTTTTTTACGGAGTATGGGATGATCAGCCTGAATTAGGAACAACTTTAATGAGAACAAATTGGGTAATGGATGACTCTAGAAAAGTAGAAAGAGCATTAAATAAAGCACGGCAGGCACGTTTTTGAAACAAGGGGAATCTTTTTAAATTTCCCTTCAAAGTAAAAAAAATATAACAGAAGCCATGAAAAGGAGTAATGTACATGTTTGAATTTAAAGAAGATGATCGTAAGCCTTTGCTCGAAATGGGGCAATTAAAGTTATCCCCAGCAACTATTGAAATATTAGGGCAGGAGGAAATCAATGATTTAATAGTAAGACATTTATACGGCGATTTTGGCAATCAATACGAGGTAGAAATAATAATCTATGAAGAAATTATAAATTACGGTGAAAAGGATATTCAATCAAATTACACACTTGAAGGCAATGTAGTTTTTGTTATTATTGAAAGAGAGATGAATCAATCGTCTATAAAAAGTTGTAAATGTTGTAATTGTGGAACAGTATTTTTAGTTGATCGTAATGATATGTTTAGTAGTCTTATCGGTGTTCCAGTTTTAGGTGAAGATGGTGAAATGGCTTTCATTCCAACTAATGAAGGAAATTTTGGTTGTAACTTAAACGTTTGTAATAAATGTTTTGAATAACCGTACGGGTAAACCTTCCACCTTTTTTTGCAGTTAGGACGTTTATGACAGCCTTTAGAACCCCTAGATACTATTTACTAGGGGTTTTTAATATTGTATATAAAATTACATAGTATGCATAAAAACCACACAAATTATGCAAAATAAAATAAATGGAAAATGACAAGAAATGTGGTGAAATGTTGAAAAAAGATATCGAGGTTCAAGCACTTATTGATGAAGGACGGAAAGCATATTATCGTCAATATCGACAGAAACCTGAAAATAAGAAGAAAGCTCGACAATATCGGGATAACTTTTTTCTTAAAGTGGGTTTGGAGCAGTTAGATGCCAAAGATGACACAGCGAGTAAAAAGTTATTGGAAGAGAAAAGCCCATGAGTGAGTATATTTATAAAATTATAGGTGAGCCATCGAAGAAAATTACAGCATTGAAAACAAAATATAATTTTAAAGAAATGAAAAGGGCAAGGTGGAAACGTGAAAATCAATAATATGAATGTACTTGAAAAAGTTCAAGGATTTGTAAGACCTCCAGAAGAGAACCTAATCGGACTCAATCTAAGTTATCAAGATGTTCTGGCGTTAAGGAGTTTAATCCGACATTGGAACTTACACGGTAAAGCAGATTCTTATGGTGAAACTATAAGAAGAGCGATTGATGAGCGAAATAGCCTTAAAGAAGTAACACTCTCAAAGACAGAACGATATAATCATCAAGGAACAGTTTGGCTTGAAAAGGGTGTAAGGAAAACGTTATTAAGAGAAGCAAATAAATTAGGACTTGAACCATCGGATTATATTCGCGGAATCATTTATAGTCTTAACCAAAAGATAATAAATGAAGAGAAATTAAAACGTGAAAGGCAAGCTAAAATCAAGCATGATAATCGGGTCCTTTCTTTTACAAAATCAGTGTATCCAGATGATCGGGAAAAGCTTTATAAAAGGTATGGGAAATTGAGTGATAAAGAATTAATGAATGCAGTGCAAACGGATGTAGGGGAATGGCTTGCTACGTTGAAATAAAATGTTCCTGACTTGGAGAAGCCACCTAAAGGTTTCTCCCATAGTTGATATATTATCTATAGAAAAGGTGAAAAAGAGTAATGACTCATGAAGAAGTAAAAATATTATTGTCACAACTGGATGAAAAACTTCAATCTTTGGATGAAAAAATATCAGATTCAGTCCCCATGACTTTATATAAAAACGGTTTTGCAAGTGGGTTGAATTACGCTAAGGATATAGTTATTAGAATGGAACAAGAAAAAAATAACACAGAGGATTCGGAGTAATTCGGGTTTAGGATTATTTTTAATCCCCCTAGGTCGCAATTTTAATCTGTGATTTTGGGACAAACGGCGGCAAGGGAACTATTTCCGACCAAGCAGAAATTCTGAAAAGTTTTTTTTGTAAACCTAATGAAAAAGGAGGTTAACAAATGTTGTCCTATCAAATTTTTCGTTCTGCCGATTATCTGGAATATCGAAAATCCAAATTAAACGATATCAATAAAAGGAAAAGTGGTTTGTTCAAAAGGCTTGAGAAGTTAGGCGGAAAGACTTAAGCCAAGATTCTTTCGTTTACAATCAATAGATTTTTGCTATTTTTAATTGTTTAACAACCCTTCAATCTTTTAGTAGCTATATAGTATAGC
>JBDNRM010000196.1:0-8598 GCA_047718615.1 Bacillus sp. (in: firmicutes)
TCTTTCTCGATGGGAATTCCACCCACTATATATGGCAACCTAGGCTCGGTCGCTCAGTCTCACCTGTCTCGCAATTCCCACAGGAGTCTTCGTGTATTCTGACTGCTCTCTGGTTCAAACTCAGATTATAAAAAATGGCATGCAGCTTCTTTACAAGTGCTATGTTGCGAATCTTTATTAGCTGGGTGTTTACCTTGAAGATTGGCTTTTGTTATTGGGCTGCTAATAGTTCGACGATTTTGTCTTGAATTGCTTTTCCTTTTTCTTCGTCTACTAAATGGTTTAATAAAATGGAAAAGATATAGGTATGGCCATTTTTGGATTGTACGTAGCCTGATAATGTACTTACTGCTGTTAAGGATCCTGTTTTTGCTTGCACCTTTCCTTTTGTATTTTCTGATTGAAGGCGATAGCGAAGTGAACCGCCAACCATTCGTTCTTTATTTCCGGACACAGGCAAGGAATGTAAATAGACAGGAAACCATGGCTTTTGTTGAACAGTATACAACAGCTTGGAAACGTCATTTGCTGTCAGCAAGTCAACGGGAGAAATTCCAGAACCATCTCGCAGCAACATGTGTTTCGGATGTAACCCTAATTGAATTAGTTCGTTTTTCATTACCTCTAAGCCTTTTTCAAAACTACCTTCTCCTTTTTCTACTTTTCCCATTTCTTTTATAAGCGTTTCCGCTATAGTGTTATTGCTTAATTTCATAAAAGGAACAAAAAGATCTGCTAAAGGGATAGAGGAATGGGCAGCGAGTATAGTAGAAAGCTCAGGTGTTATTCCTTCTTTGACATTGCCAGTTAAGTGAATTCCCGTTTTCCGCAAAGATTTCTGGAATAAATCAGCTGCATACATACTCGGATTCCCAACAGAAACCCATTCCTTATCAAGTGATGCATCAAGAGGAATCGTTCCGGTTATTTCCAGTGTGTTGCTTCCATGTAAGCGTGTATAGTGAATTTCTTTTTTTTCATCTTTCTGAATGGTTTTTGTTCGGTTGATGATGTGTACTGTATCTGTATAAGGTTTCATCGTAATATGTGCAGGTTGGCCAATTGATTTTGCTGGAGATACCTCTAGGATGACTGTTCCTGCATCATAGTCTTTGTTAGGTGAGGCGGTTAATGCAGCTATTTGAGCTCCATAATAACTTGATTCATCACTCCATGCTAGGTCGACAGAGAGCGGATTAGAATCATACCAGCTGCTGTCCGCAATCAAATTACCGGTTATTTGTTGAATGCCTTTATTTGCAAGTTTTTTGGCCAAATTATCTAAATCCGCAGCCTCTAAAGTTGTATCTCCTTTTCCTTTTAAATAAAGATTTCCATGGAGGATCCCATTATTAATCAAGCCATCCGTATAAATCTCGGTTTTAAAACGGTAATTCTCTCCTAAAACGGATAATGCAGCAGCTGCTGTGAAGAGTTTCATATTGGATGCAGGTGCCAATCTTGTATCGCCAATATGTTCATAAATAAGCTTTCCATTGTTTTGATCACGTATGCTTACTCCCGCAAGACTTCCTTTCAAATCAGGTTCATTTACAAGGATGCTATGAATATCACTGCCTAATTTGCTACTTTGTATGGCGGCTTCAACATGCGGTTTCGTACTTCCATTTTGTTGAAGCATAAAAGCAAATATGAATAAAACGAACAATATTTTTTTTCGTGGTTTCATTGAATTTTCCCCCCTGCTTTTGTTCTCGTGGCTATCCAGTATGGTCAGGATAGCTACGAATTAATCAACAAGGGGCTGCTAAAATTGACAGCCGGGGCAGTAAAAGGTTTTTTTAGAGGAAATAGCTGTTTGAGCAATAGTGTTTCCACAACGATTACACTCTTTTCCTGCCTCATCATATACTTGACAAAAATCATTAAAGCTACCAGTCTTTTTATCGTTTATAAAAAAAGGATGTTCCATATAACCACCAATTGCTGTTGCATGAAGCAACACTTTTTGGATAGAGTAGTATAATTTTTTTTGTTCTGTTTTGGTTAATGCTTCTAATTTTTTTGATGGTAGTATTTGCGCATCATAACAGATCTCATCCGAGTAGCAGTTTCCGATGCCTGATAAAAAATGCTGATCAACAAGTTTTAATTTTAAATTGCCACGTTTTTTTAATAAATGGCTCAGAAAAAACGTTTCCGTAAAGTTTGCTTCTAATGGTTCTGGTCCTAAATCAAGCAACTCTTGTTTGACCTCTTCTTTTGTCAAGAGATGTAAATAGCCTAATCGTAATCCGATAAAATACAAACTTTTATCGGAAAAACATAATTGAATTTGAATAGTACGTTTTGGTTTATCCATTTCTTTTCCGTAAAACATCCAGCCACCTAACATTAAATGCAGCAACATAATTTTCCCATTATTAAGATGGAATAATAAGTGTTTCGCTTTTCTTTCTATCGAGATTATTTGAGCCCCTTTAACTGCATCGATGAAAAAGGAAGCAGCAGTATTAATAGATTTTTCTCTGTTTACTACTACATCCGTTATCATTTTTTTTAGAATAAATTGTTGTAAGTGTATTTTATAATTCTCCATTTCAGGAAGTTCCGGCATATTGATGTTCCTCCTTTTTTCTAGTTAGCTTATTTTTGCCTACTTTTTATAAAAAATAAGGTACATAAAAAAAAAGCCCTACCATATGCAGGACTCTATCGTTTCATCATTTTTCGGTTGTTTTTGAGGTGATGTCAAAGCCTTGTTGGTCTAAAGCAAATTCTACTCCTTGTTCTAATGTTGCAAACGACTGAATGTTTTTTAATTCTACCCCAGTGTTTACAATATGAATACTAAGTGAAGCCGAAATTCCTACTAAAACACATTCACCGCCAATTAGTTCGATTGCTTTTACTAACCCTTGCAGTTTATGGACAATGTATTCATCGAATTCTATTAATGCTGTCAAATCTAATAGCAAATAGCTGGCTCTTTGTTTCGTAAATTCATAAAGTGCTTTTTGTAATAAATCTTCCATTCGTTCTTCATTAAATTTACCTACAAGGGGAATGACTAAAATTCCATTTAAAACGGGCAATACTGGAGTAGACAAGTTTTTCACCAGTGTAGACAATTCTTCTGTTCGTTGATCTACCATTTGTTCCAATTCGTTTATATATTGTTGCTCTTTTTGCCGGGCAAGATCATGAATATTTTGGTTTGGTGTAATGGACGAAGCAAATAGTTCTATTTCATCGTATTCATAACCAGATAATTGACTTTGATTGACTTTATACCACATCGTATCGTTAAATAATCCGCTGAATACTCCCGCCCAATGACTTGGCAGAATAACACTAGCATGATCTTTATTTAAAGTTTGAAAAATTCGATGCTCCCAACTATTTTTCAAATGGACAATTACTTTTTTTTCCTCTAAGGAATAATAATGAATATGAACATTTCCCCAACCGGCATTTCTGTAAATATCACTGTATTGTATTAAGATTTCTTCTATAGTAAATCGATCTTTATAATAGCTGCTGACTAGCTCTCCCATTCGAAAACCAGTTGTTTCAAATACAGTAGTAGAAACATCATTTCCAGAAACTTCTCTTATTGTATGTAAAAATAGCTCAATAGCAGAATCCCAAAATAAAAGGGCTGGTGCCCCATCAAAGGTAAATATTCCATTTTCCCTATCCCAAGTAAACTCGTTAGAATTAACTTTTGCTTGAACAACTGAATCTGTCATATCGTTCCTTCCCTCACAATCTAAAATAAGCGCAAGCGCCCTTGTCATCGCGTGTTTTGACATAAGGCGATAGGGTGCTTGAGCTAGATATTCATAAAAAACGAAAAATCACTTGATAAAAATAAGCATATACTACTATATACAGTATGTAAATTAATTTAATCTATTGTTTGTTCTGCTTCTATTTTTTCTTCCATTCTAAATAGAAATAAGTAAATTAATTGTAATGCTTCGAATACTTTGATTTCCTTAGAAAAAGTAGATAAACCTTCTATTGGAAAATTCACTTCCCATAAGCCTTCTTGATTATTGAAAAGCAGATTATACGTTAACTCTTTTTCTACTAAAGCTTGGTCAAAATAAGAACGAATCGATTTTTCAAGTTTTTTTGGCAGGTGTAAGCCAAACATTACTTCATATGTACGAAAAACAGAATCGACTTCAATTGTTAAAGCATCTATACGAATTATATCAAAAGCAGCTGTTTCCATGTATAAATAATGATCAAGGTTTTTTTCTAAATAGCTAATTTTTTCTGATAAAAAAGAATTGTCTATGTTTTCTTGAATGCTATCATCACTTTCTTTGTGGGCAATTTCGATATAAATTGGTTGAAATCGTTCAGACAATTCTGCTATGGAAATCTCCGTTTTCTCTAATAAGGATTGTTTTTCAATATACGTCCCTTCCTCAGGGAGAAAAGCATACTTTCCTGTTTGGAGTTTATTTTCTTGATTGTCAATATAACGTTGCATTTGTTTTTTTATCAATATAATGACTCCTTTCTGATTTAAGCTGCATACCCACCATCACATATAAAGGAATGGTGGGCTTGTTAATTATGAATGAATGAAAATGCCTCTATTTTTTTTTCGTTTTTTTCGGTTTAAAAATAGCACTGCCAGATGATTTTTGATTTCTGCCTTTTTGTAACGGTTTGTCCGTTTTTTTATTTGGTTTCTCGGCATTATTTCCCCGATTAGAAGAGGATTGCTTTTTCTCGCGTTTTTCTGATGAGAAAGAATGCTCTTTTGAGTTACCTGACGTTTTTTTTCTTTTATTAGGACGAGCTTTTGCTGCAGATTGTCGTTTTTTCTCACCTGTATGTTTAGTGGATGTTTGTTCCTTTTGTTCTCCCTCTTTTTTAGGAAGCGGCATTTTTTCTATTTTAATATTTAATTGATTTTCGATTGTATCCAATAAAGGACGATCTTCAGACGTATAAAAAGTAATAGCAGCACCTTCAGAACCAGCACGTCCAGTTCGGCCAATTCTATGCACATAGCTTTCGGCATCTAATGGAATATCATAATTATAAATATGGGTTATCCCGTCAATATCCAAGCCGCGTGCTGCTACATCGGTTGCAATCAACAATTGAAACTTACTTTCTCTAAATTCTTTCATCACTTGTTCTCTTTTGCCTTGCGATAAATCGCCGTGAAGTTCTCTGCACGAAAAATGAAAAGATCGCAATGCCTCATATAATTTGCTAACACGCCTTTTTGTTCGGCAAAAGATAACCGCCATAAAAGGCTGATCATTTTTTACTAAAGACATTAATGCAGCTTGTTTTACACGAGGAGGTGTATGGATACTCATTTGTTTAACAGTTAAAGCTGGCCCTTGTGTTTTTTCAACAGTTATATACTTTCCATCTTTTGTGTATTTTTTTGCTAATCTTTTAATATCCTCTGAAATAGTTGCAGAGAATAATAATGTTTGTCTCGTTTTTGGCGTTTGTTTAATGATAAACTCCATTTCTTCTTTGAATCCGATATGAAGCATCTGATCCGCCTCATCCAGTACAAGACAAGTAAGCTGACTAAGATCAATTGTGCCTCTTCTTAAATGGTCTATCAATCTTCCAGGTGTTGCAACAACAATCGAAATTTTTTGCTTAAGACGATTTAATTGTTTATCTACATCTTGTCCTCCATATGCAGCTAATACATGAATATCATCCGTCTTCACTTTGTTTATTTCATCGGTTATTTGAATAGCTAATTCTCTTGTTGGACTAAGAATTAATGCTTGAATATAGGCGGTTTCTTTATTTAGTGTTTCCAGTATTGGCAAAGTAAACGCAAATGTTTTTCCAGTACCTGTTTGCGCTTGTGCTATAATATCTTGTCCATCTAAAATGGTTGGAATCGCTTTTTCCTGAATTGGTGTTGGCTTATTTATATGATGTTTTTTTAACGTTTCTTGTAGCAAAGATGAAATCCCTAAGCTTTGAAAATTTTGCAAATATATCCCTACTTTCTAATTGCCGCATTATGCGGTTGAACATTCCTTATTGTGGCTTTTTTCAGCAAAAATAGCAAGACAAAGCGTAAAAAAATACATATTTCATCAGAAACACTCTGGAGGGCTTCTCGCCACCAGAGTGTTACCTTATAAAAAAGGACTTTCCAAAATTAATGGATTGCCCTTTTTTAAAAGCTGAAAAATTATTAATGGTGAAAAAACAAGTTAACTTCAACATGTTGAATATGCTCCTAGCAGAAAAGGCACGATGTCACATAAAACGATTGTCCATCAACGCTTGCAGCATGTAGCGGATTTTACTATACGGAGCGTTTTATTTAGTATTTTTCTAGTTCTTGTAGAATGGCAGTTAGTGCATCTTGTTTTGCATTCTCATTCATCGCATTTTTTAGAAGTTCTTGTTTATCGTCCAATTCCTGCACCATCGCTAAAAAGGTGTCTGGAGTTAACGCTTCTTCCTCTAATGTTAAGGAGTAGCCCTTTTTGGAAAATGATTTTGCATTTAAAATTTGGTCGCCTCTGCTCTGCTGTTTGCTTAAAGGAATAATAAGCATAGGCAATTGAAGAGCAAGAAATTCAAATATCGCGTTGGATCCGCCTCGAGTGATAACAAAACTTGTAGCAGCTAAGATATCAGCCAGTTCATCATGAACATATTCCAATTGTTTATAACTTCTGTTGTTCGTGAATGCTTCTGCGACGTTGCCTTTTCCACATAAATGAACAATTTGATATTTTTTGGTTAATTCTTCTAGGTTCTCGCGAATGGCTTCATTGATCTTTTTGGCGCCTAAACTTCCACCCATCACGGTAATAATTGGCTTTGCACTAGTAAAATCTAAAAAATGTCTACCAGCAGTAGCAGAACCGGTTAAAATGTCTTTTCGAATCGGTGATCCAATACATTTGCTTTTCTCTTTTGGCAAGTAGTTTATTGTTTCTTCAAAAGAAGTGAAAATTTTGGATGAGAAACGCAAGGCGATTTTATTTGCCAGTCCAGGAGTTAAATCACTTTCGTGAATAATAACGGGTATCTTTAACATACTTGCTGCAATAACAACCGGTACAGAAACAAATCCTCCTTTTGAAAAAACAACATCAGGTTTTATTTTTTTAAGCACCTTTCTTGCATCCAAGCAGCCTTTTAAAACTTTAAAAATGTCTTTTATATTTTCAGCAGACAAGTATCTTCTTAATTTTCCACTTGAAATAGAATAGTAAGAAATGTTGATTTTTTCTATCAATTCTTTCTCGATTCCTTTTTTAGAACCAATATAATGGATATCCCATTCCTTTTTGTTTAATTCTTTTATTATCGCTATATTTGGAGTAACATGACCTGCAGTTCCTCCACCTGTAAAAACAATTTTCTTCAACGTTGCATCATTCTCCCTATTTATCATTAAATGGATTTTTCGTTCCTTATAATGGATCCCAATTAAATATTATAAATTATTTCGTGATAAAATGCTTGAAAAATTAGATGAAAGCATAATTCTTTAGCTTTTTTTAGCTGCTTTTTAGTTAGAAAACAAAAAATGTCCCTGCAAGGATCTGCAGAAACATTTTTACTAATTTATACTAATTTTAGAATTTGCTCAATCGCATATGCTACGCCATCTTCATTATTGCTTTTTGTAATATCGCTTGCTCTTTGTTTAATTTCTTCTGGAGCATTTTCCATCGCAAAAGAACGAGTAGAAACTTCAAACTGCGTGACATCGTTTCCACCATCACCAAAGGTATAAATTTCATCAAAAGTGACATTTTTAATATTTTCGTATCTTCTGATTGCTTTTCCTTTTTGTGCATCATTGGAAGTAATTTCACAGTTATTTGGAAAAGAAGAAGAAAAGGAGATTGTATTGAGTTTACGAAGAGCTTCCTTTACTTCATCAATTTTTGCGATTTCTGTTTCTGCAACAACTGCAATTAGTTTATAAATTTTGATATCATCTAAATGCTGGATACGATTATAATCACATTCCTCAAACATCTTCTCAATTTCATCCCAAGCTTTACCTCTTAATTGTGGCAATGTCGCTGGAAATCCACCTTGATTTGTATAGACAAGAATACCTACATCAAGCTTATTTAGTTCGGCAAAAAGCGCTTGATACAGCGTCTTGGAAAGGGTTGTTTCATATATTAATTCGCCAGTTGGTGAATACATCATGCTTCCATTTAAACAAAAAATAGGTACTTGTAAATCGGAAACGCCAGCAACTTTTATGACGTCTGGATATTGTCTGCCAGTGTTCAGGATAACATGAACATCCTTATCTTTTAGTTTTTTTATCGTTTTTTTATTGGCATCTGAAATTTCATGTTGATCATTTAATAATGTACCATCTAGGTCAATTGATACACATTTCATTCTATTTCCCCCTAAAACTTCTTTAGTTTCTATTTTTTTATCTATGTACATCATAGCATATTAGCAGGCTTGCCACACTTGTGGTTTATTCTTTTGTGTAGACTACTCTGAAAAAGGGTTCCGCAAGTGGAAGACACTTCGCTTTCCTGTGGGCGAGCGCCGAGCCGCTTCGTCGCTACGCTCCTGCAGGTCGAGTAGACGGGAGCCTCTCCATGTTGGATTGTGCTCCGCTGCCCC
>JBDNRM010000197.1:0-8534 GCA_047718615.1 Bacillus sp. (in: firmicutes)
GATATCTAGTTATCTGAGATATCTGTACGTTTTAATCATATTTACCATAATTAGTTCTCCAATGGATCATATCACCTATAGCTGCTCAATGTCCTCACCTGCCTATTTTGCACTTCCAGCTAATGAATTAAATCTGTTTATTTTTTCTGTTTGGGATCGATTTTTTGACCTTCCTGTGGTTCAATCCCCTAATCATTTTTTTCATATATAAAAGTAGAACAATCTTTTGGTATTACAAAAGCAGTAAATAGTTCACCTAATCCCGTTTGGGGTTGATTTTTAATTGCATTTAGTAATGAAGTATTTGTAAAACCTAAAGGGACAACAAATTCACCAGAATACACAGCATTTATTTCATCGATATATCTACCTTTAGTTGCGTTACACTCACAAATTCTTTCTTGTGAGGCGAGACTAAAAATATGATTACATTTCTTACATAACAATAATTTCACCTAATTTCCCTCTTTTTCAGTTTTCTTATCATAATAAGACAGATATTAACTCACTTTTTGCCTTAGAACAACAGCAGAGCCTTTGATTTTACACCTAATATTCGTTTAAAGTAATTAGGGTCTTGCCAGTAAACGTAAAATTACACCGCCATAAAAGGAACGGTGTAAAAATAAAGATGCTTATTCTTTGATGGAAATTATTTAAAAATGTATTAAATTTAACAAAAGGAATTACTTAGAAACTTTTTCAAAAGTATCTCTTTTTGTTAACCAATCGCAAACTATAAAAATAATAGCATAAATAGGAACAGAGTAAATATACTCCCATCCCGTCATAACATAAAAACCAGCCCATACAAAAATAGGCTCGCCTACAAATGCAGTTAATAAACCATAAAATATCCCTTTTTTCCATGAAGCTATATGTGGCTTTGTTTGAATTAAAAACATAATAGTTACTGGTAACAAACTCAAGTTGTAGGGGAACCATGCAGGATAGGTTGGTGTTAATTTACCCGTATAATACCATAAACCAAACGCAGAACCAATATAACAAAGGATAATAGATATCAACATAGCGAAAATACCTGCATGTAAAAGACGATGAGTACTTTCTTTTTTTCGATAAAAAATCCAAAATATCCAAGTACCCACTGATATAATTAAGGATATCCACCAATCCCAATGTAAAAACACCTCATCAAGCCATACTCCTGTGTACTCTTCATGAAGATCCTGAAATTGATTTATTAAAATTTCCAGTTTTTCCATTTCTTCAATTTTATCCTGCATATTTATCATCCTTTAGTTTTTTGTTTTTCTATCAAATGACCAACAAATCCAAGGATTATTCCTATTAGAAGGCCGTTAAATACAGGGCTGGATAACGCTTTAAAAAATGGGATATTATCAAGGAAATGATGGTGCCAATAAACTCCAAAATTCATTCCAACAACTAAACCAATACAAAAACCTGTCAGGTACACTTTTTCAGGAGGTTCTTTTTCCTTTCGCTGGTAGTTCATTACTAACGCCTTGTTATAGGCTTGCCAAATGGAAAAGCCATAGAGAGAGGGATAGAATAATCCCCATTGGTAATTTACGATATCATGTGCGGTTATAAGGTCTCCGTGGAAAGAATGATGAATAGATAGGTTCAAATTTGATAATATATTAACCGCAAATTCGCTTACTAAAAGCATAAACCCAAAAATATATTGGCCATTATAAAATTGACCAAACCCCACCATTGTTACTGACCATAATAATGCGGCAACAGGTGACTTATATTCATTATTTTGTTTAGCTTTCATAAATGAACATTTCTTTCTACATAAGTGTTATTGTTTTCAGGATTAGGAAGATTGAGCAAATGAGCATAAAAGCCTTTGATTAGTAATGCATCTTCTGTAGAAAGTAATTGGGTATTTTTTGTAACCTCCATAATTCATCCTCCAGTTTTAATAGATAGTTTTAATATCTCCTTTTGAATTGAAGGTATGTAAAATATAAATATTTAAAATTAAAAAACTATAAAACTCCTTTTCTAGTTTGTAAGATTTCCATAATATGAAACCATTATAGAAAGTCATATTTTGTTCCCATATGCGAAAAAAATCAAGTAGATATGGGGCAGTAATCCCCTTCTACTTGATTTCGATATAGTAGCTTCCGCTAAGATGGTTGAAGCCTAAAACAACATTATTAAATTAATATTTATCATTTTTGGCCCTTTTCTGGGATGAAGAAGGATTATTCGTTCCCTTCTGATAGCTTTCTATATAATGAAGCTCTAGACACATTTGTAATTTCACAAATTTGATTTACAGTCATATTTCCTTCTTTATATAGCTTAACTGCATAATTCATTCCTGCATGATTTTTATGATACTTCTTTAATCGGCCTTTAAACTTCCCCTCTTTCTTAGCCAGCTCAATCCCTTCACGTTGTCGCATTCGAATAAGGTCTCGCTCTAATTGGTTAACACCAGCCATTACCGTAATTAAGAATTGGCTGTAGGGATTATCTTCTGATAAATCTAGCCATGTATCCTTTAGGGACTTTAAGCTGGCATTTTTACTTCGTATTAAATCTATTAATTCAAACAAATCCTGAGTACTTCGAGTGATTCGAGTTAAATCTGTAACATAAATAATGTCACCTTCCTGTATATCCTCTAACATTTTTTGAAGTTGCTCACGGTCCTTTGTTGCTCCAGAAACTTTTTCTTCAAAAATAATATCCATTCCGATTTCGTTTAATTGCTGAAATTGCCTTGAAGGATTTTGGCTAGTTGAACTGACACGTATATAGCCGATTTTTCGCAAACTATCACCTCATTTTTGAGACAAGTCTTATGAGACACTCTTAACTATGATTTTATCAGTCTACTACACTTGTATCAATAGAGTACACTCTATTGATACATCATTATACTAACTTTCAAATAAATGCAGATCGGAGTATACAGATATTTAATTGTTCTCAACTCTCATCATCCAAATCCCCGAACAGTTCTGGAAATTCGTCTTCCAATTCTAACGAAGCAGCAGACTCTTTTCTATGCTCACTCATTTTAATAAGATTACTACTAATTCCTTTTCTTCTTCTTACACTTGGGTTGGTACTCTCAATAATTATCTTTTCGTAATTTCTTACCTCCTGTTTCTTTTCGTTCAATTCATGTTTTAGCTTTTCTGTTTTTTGTGTTAGTTCATCAATTTTTTTGTCTTTTTTCATTAGTTGATCACAAAGCTTGTTGTTTTCTTCAATATTTTTAATAAATACCTCTTGAATATGATATAAAGCATCTCTTAGACCTTTTTCATCGTTTAAAAATCGATCTATTATTAAATCAAAATTCGGATATGGTATTTCATCGAAACCTACATTATTATGACTGGTAATTACCTTTCTATTTAGGGTTTCAATAGTTTCTTCCATGCGCCTTTTCCAAGTTTTTCGACTAATTCCTGTTTCCTTTTCCAAACCTAAATATGTGATAGAACCAGTATGTTTATTTGAGTATTCCAATAGTAATTTTTTTAACTCTTCATCGCTATAAGACTCTGTTTTCATAATACTATTCAATAACCTCCCTATCTTCCGGCAGCAAAGAATCAACCATAGCTTTTTGCCGTATTAAGCGATTAATAAGATTTGCCTTGCTTAATGCCTGTTCATGATCGAACATTGAATAGGATTCTGTCGCTAAATTAAACTTCATATTTTTATAAAGATTTAATAAGGACTTTAATTCTGTCACTAATTGCTGTTCTAAATGATCCGAACCGGACAATAACCACTTCAATCCCTCATCAGGGTTTTTTGGGTAATAAAAAAAGTCATCACAATATCTACATTCACCAGCACAATTGTCAAAAGCCCCATATTTGCAATATCCATGTTTTACCTCTTTTCGAAGAGGAAAATCCTCCGGTTTATAGATTCGTGATTCATTAATTTTATCTTTTACAGCAAATATTCCCTCTCCTAAACTTTTCTCAAGCCTATGAATTCTGGCTTTTGTTGAAATAATATAAACATAAGATTCAACAAAGTATTCCAAATGTCCCCAATAATTTCGTTGAGTACCTAATCGTGTATGTCCTGCCATTTTAGCAATAGTTAATGGATTAACCCCCTGTAACATCATATTACACATTGAAAAATGTCGTGTATCAGCAGGTGTTATATAATTACGGAAAATCTTAATGATTTCACCTTTTTCGTTTCTTTTAACAAAGCGATAGAAATCAGTTTTATTCCAACCAATGATTTCTTTGTAGAAGGACATCAAGTGATTATATAACGTATCTGGATGGTACATATCCTCCCTTTTAGTTGTGCTATCGGCCTGAAAGAAACGTGATTGTATCTGAAACGAAAATAAGTAGTTTCCAATTAATTCAGGAGGAACTGTTTGCTTATACTCTTGAATAGAGTCATAAATATTTTTATTTATACGAATAACATTAGTCACGCTTATTTCGCTATATGATTTTGCCTCTTGTTTACTTCTTGGAACTTTTAAAAAGTAATAACCACCTTGCTCGTAGCAACAATCCCATTCAAGTAAACAAAATTCTTTAGGTCTCATCGGAATAATACCTGTAATCTTCCACCATAATATTATAGGAAAATACTTTGATTTCTGAAGTGGGGTTGCTCGATTTTCAAATTCCATCATAAAATAATGAAAATCAATGATAACTTCATAGTTCGGTAAATCTCTATTTTTCGAATCCATATTTTTAATCTTTAAGTCATATAAATCACGATAAGTATGCTCTATAAACGAAAGAAATCTACTAGTAAAATCATTAAATCTATACCGACTATTCATTGTTTTTGACATAGCATACTCTTCATACGCATCTACATTTGTTTTCTTAAATCCACCAGAAACCACAATTGCTTGTTTAACATTTGTATTGATTGATTGAATATGGTTTATGGAAAATTTAGTATCTATTAATATTAATAAAAAACATTTTAAAGCAACCTTTAATTCTGGATATAGGTCAATATCGAACTTTAAATACCTACGCATTCCCGTAAAATCAACAATACACCAATAATCACTCTCAAAACTATCTGTAAGCAGGATACCCTGATCTTTATTTGTTTGTAACATACTTAAATATTTTGATATGTCGTTTTTATCAAATTTATGATTTTCAGTGATTTGGATATTTAATGCCCCACTTAATTCCTTAACCCTTTTCTGAACTATCAATTTGTTTCACCTCTCTATCTTTAAGAATAGCTCCATATAATTTTTTAATTCTTTTGCGGTCTATAAAGGTCTCTACATATTCTTTACCTTTTTCAACAATAGCCTCATTCATTAATAGAAACATTTGTTTTAGAAAATGCTTTTCTCGTTCTTTATCCCATTCAAATTCGCTATTGTAAATATTATAAAGACTCGTCTCAATTTGTTCAGATATAGAAAGTAATAAATATTCTGTTGGTATTAAGTTCTCACAACCAATACAAGAGGTTCGTTTAGGACTTTTACATTCTGGATATGTTAAACATTGAGCGTAAGCTATCTTTGCCGGCATTTTTCCACGGAATATTTTAACAATTAATCTTTTTAAATCCTCTTTAGGTAACTTTGAAAGCCTAAGTGCTAAAGATTCTTTTTTAATTCTTTCTGCAAGTAAAAAGGACGAATACGTTTCTAATTCATTTACTTTATACTTTTCACTTAAAGATTTAATTAAAGAGGTTCTATCCTCCAGTTTTTGTTCATTTTGGTGCAACACGAGATTTATCATGGTATTATAAACCCAACCAAAATGGCCCCTTTCACATATATTAAAGGCCATACTATCAAGAGTACCTTGTGGGCTAGAAAATTTTATATAAACTTTGGTTGTGTCTTCATTTAAGTGGCTTCGCAAAATTTGAGCTGCCTCATAGGATAAATGTGCATCCCCTTCTGATTCAGAAACATGGTGGAAAAAGTAGGTAATCAATGTTCTGTTCATTTTGACACTATGGAATCCAGATAGTTCAGGTTTTTTTTCAAAAAACATTTTATTAATTCCATTTGCTCTAACAGAAGTAAGCATTAATTTATCATTGTATTTTCTACGGTGTAACTCAGTAATACTGATTGCTGTTGCAAACGGTTCAACTAAACTATCCAAACAAAGAAATTGCCCAAGCGCCCCGGTTTTCGAAACCTTCATTTGACCAACTTTTATATGAACCTGATTTACAATCAATCTTGCCTCTTCTTTCCTTAATCTATTATTCTCAAAAAATGTTAAATCTTGGATTGGTAAATCAATAAAATCAATGGTTGGTAAACCGTAAATAATATCCCCACTTCTCCACGCATTCATTAAGTGCATAATGACATATACCCATGTCTGTGCATATGTTTTATATTTAATCGCTTTCTCTATGTGCAGCTCTATATCTATAACATGATCATAATATTTATTAAAAATTTTAAGGGAATATATATCAGTATCAGTATTTGGATCATTAAACGTTGCGTATCGATTAAAAAAGTTACAATCCTCAATATTTTCAGAGCAATACTGAACAAAACCTATAAAGTATTGTTTAACATATTTAGGTTGATTCTCATTATTTAAGAAATTCTCAATATCTTCGTCTGTCATTTCTTTTATACTCTTTGGTAAATGCTTAATTAAAGCCTTTAAAGTTTTTATATAATAAGCAGTTTTTTTTGAAAGGGTCTCTGCTCTTGCCTCACTTTCAGATAACTTTTGACAAGCATATTCCGTGTATAATTTGACTGTTTGGGCTAAATTTAAGGGGATGGAAATCTTTTTAACTTCAAACTTATACTTATTGACTGCATCAATAGTGGTAAATTCACCGGGACTTTGAGGGATAAACCTATCATTTTCAAGTTTTTGTTTGTACTGAAGAACTTCAGATTCTAGCACAATCCAATATTCAATATTGTTAAAACCGTTTGTAACTTTTTTGGCAGATTTCATATGCTTTTTTATAATTTCTCTTGCTCTTTGAACGCTTCTTGTTTCGAGCAATTGCATAACATCTTCAGGGAAAATATATCCTGTTGGTAACGGAAGTCTTTCCTGTGAATAAATTTCTTTTATCTTGTCTATTTCTAATCTGTTGATGAGATAACCCTCCGAGTTTGACCTCAGTATGCAATCATTAATGAGTCCTTTTTTTATATAACTTCTTATTGTATCTTTATTGCATCCTATTATTTGGGATACTTCATTTATATTTGCATATTTTTCTTTAATTTCAAGCATATCTTTAAAATAATCTTCTGCTTCTGAAGCTAAAACTATATAGGTATCCTTAACATATTTTTTATGGCTTTTTAATTCGTTATTCCTAATTAGTCCTCTTATTGTCTCCGGATGAAGTTTGTACTTCTCAGCTATCTGTTTTACGGTTACATATCCCTCTGGTATGACATTTTTATGTTCGTAATCCTCTATATCCGATATTGGAATAAGATACCCCTCGGTTTGATTTCTAATAATAGCATTGGGAAATACTTTTCTTGGGCCATATGTGTGAATCGTTGGTTTTGATAAGGATAATCGTTCACATGCTTCATTTAAAGTTAAAAAACCATTTCTTTCAATGTGTTCTTTTATATACTCGTCAAAAATATCCTTATGCACAATGTAATTATTATTTTCATCTCTACTAAATCTTTTAATTTTTCCATTCCGCAAATCACTTCTAATCTTCTCATTAGTACACCCTGAGATTTCCGCCATTTCGTTAATTGATAAAAAGTCTTTTTTAGCATCTTCTATTTTCGTAACTTTTTCTTTATAAGCCTCTATATCCGTAACTGGTATTCGGTAGCCCTCTTGCTTTGAATTAATATAACAGTTTGGGAACTCGTCTTTTTTTATTAGTTTTAGTACCGTGGATCTATTTATCGAAAGCAGTTTAGAAGCTTCGGTAACAGAAATATATAAATCTTGATCATTAAGTTCCATGCTTACCACCTTCTTTTATTCTTGTTTCTTATATATTTCATCTATCTTTTTTTCTAACTTTTCTTTAATTCGTTTTGTACTAGCGAGATATGGTTTTACCGAGTCAAAACCTTTGTCCCCTCTTGGAAAACTTACATCATATAAATTATCAGCTTCTTCAGCCAATAAGTTGGAAAATATCCCCCTACCGATATGACTAGCCCATCTCTCAGCTTCAAGTGCTAAAGCATTATTTCTATCTGCCATATTATCCGAATCTCTGAGGTACTGCAGAAATATTTTCTTTGTTTTATTAAAATGGTAATAGTAATTGTTGCCTGTCATGGCTAATCCTTTTTGATTAGGAAATAGTGGGCTTTCTCCGTTTAATTTCATAACTTCTGTTAAACTTTTCATATGTTTTTCATAAAATAAAGGTGACCAATCCTTAAATCCAAAAACGATTTGCCTTCTTTTACTTTTAATATAGCTAGACCCCGATGTATTAATAATATCCTTTCTCAAGTTTCGATCCTCTGAGAGATCCACGATAAAACCATATTGTTCGTAGCCTGCTCTAATGTCGCTATTATGAGAGTACTGGTCTCTATTTTT
>JBDNRM010000198.1:0-8533 GCA_047718615.1 Bacillus sp. (in: firmicutes)
TAAATTAGAGAATGTTCGTCTTTACCTATTATCTATTTAGTTATGTCTCAGCCTCTTTAAAGTTTCACAAAGCACAACTGTAAAAAACTTTCAGGCTGTATAGAACCATTTTCCTATCAAGAAACGAATACCCTCAGATAGACAAACTATGCAAAAAAAAATCTGCATCATGGCATACGAAAAGAAGCATCTTTCTATTTTGTTTTATGGCCAAAGTTTGAAGCAGGGAGCAGCCAGAATACACGAAGACTCCTATGGGAATTGCGGGACAGGCAAAACCACACAGGAGCATAGCTCCGAGGAGGTTCGCCGCCCGCCCCATGGAAAGCGAAGTGTGTTCCGCCTGCGGACTTATTGAGAGAGCCAAAGCCAGCCTAAAAAGCCCAAGAAAAATCTTGGGCCAGTTCCTTACACGAATAGAACAAGTTGATGTTTTATTTTACCCATTTACGTTGGAAATCAGCAATCTGATCGTATTCATTTTCAAGAAGTCTAGATACACGGATAAAAATGGGTGTTAAATCTTGATAAATGTCTACATTTTCCTTTATTGGTTTATGAGAATGTGTGCTGCCAACTAATTCTTTCATGATAGAAAAATCTTCTATATCTCCTAAAGCATACATTCCTAAAACAATAGCTCCAAGACATGAGCTTTCGAAACTCTCTGGAACAGTCACCTCTTGATCAAAGATATCTGCCATCATTTGCCGCCATAATTCAGAACGAGCGAAGCCACCAGTTGCTTGAATTTGCTTTGGCGCACCAATCACTTCTTGTAAGGCAAGCATTACAGTATAAAGATTAAAGATTACTCCTTCTAATACAGCACGCACCATATGTTCTTTTTTATGATGCAGCCCAAGTCCAAAAAAAGATCCTCTTGCATTGGAAGTCCATAACGGAGCTCTTTCCCCTGCCAAATAAGGATGGAAAAGCAGTCCATTAGATCCTGGTGAAACACGGGAAGCGATTTTCGTTAACACTTCATATGGATCAATGCCGAGACGTTTTGCCGTTTCTACTTCTGAAGAAGCCAATTCATCTCGAACCCATCTAAAGGTCATGCCGCCATTGTTTACAGGTCCGCCAACTACCCAGTGGTTTTCCGTTAAGGCATAACAAAAAATTCTTCCTTTTGGATCAGTAACAGGCTTATCCGTTACTGTTCGAATAGCGCCGCTTGTGCCAATCGTTACGGCAACAACCCCTGGATCAATAGCATTTACACCAAGATTAGAAAGAACGCCATCACTAGCACCAATTATAAAGGGTGTTTCTTCTGAAATACCAAATTCTTCAGCATAGTCTGCTTCTAAACCTTTAAGATAATAAGTGGTAGATACAGGTTCAGAAAGCTGATCTTCTGAAATACCGGCGATTTCTAGTGCTTGTTTATCCCATGCAAGTTCCTTTAGATTAAACATCCCAGTTGCTGATGCTATGGAGTAATCAACCATATATTTACCAAACAATTTATAGAAAATATATTCTTTAATACCAATAAATTTAGCTGTTTTTGAAAAAATGTCTGGAAAATCTGTTCGTAGCCACGCTATTTTTGAAAGCGGTGCCATCGGATGAATTGGCGTGCCTGTTCTTCGATAAATTTCCATGCCATTTAATTCATTTTTAATTTTAGCTGCCCAATCTGCTGAACGGCTGTCTGCCCATGTAATACAACGGGTCAAAGGGTTTCCTTTTGAATCTAAAGCGATTACACTATGCATAGCAGAGCTGAAGGAAACGAGTTTTAAATCAGCTGTATTGATTTTTCCTTTTTTTAAAGTAGTCTTTATCGTATCTCGAACTGCTTGAAAGATTTCCTCAGGATCCTGTTCCGCAATACCAGGAGCAGGGCTATATAATGGATATTCCACATGATGCATACTAATGACTTTACCAGCCTCGCCAAAAAGAACAGATTTTGTACTGGTTGTTCCAATATCAACGCCTAAATAGAAGGAATTATTTAACATATATAAATCTCCTTTGTATGGAAGTATTAAAGTGGTTATTCCAAAAATGAACAACAAAAGCAAGTGATATCGCAGTTGCGACCCAAACTTTCTTTTCTAAGTTCGTTTGCTTCTAGTTCTTCTAATTTTGAACACACTTTAAAGTGACGATGAGATAAAAAAAATTTACTGACAACAAAATGTTTATAGAAAAATTTTTTCTTCTCTTCTATTTTAAAGGAAAAAATAGCGTTTTGGAACTGTTTTCATAAAAAAGTCTCCCACTTTTTTTACAAAAATTAAGATTGTTCGTTGTTCACATTAACAACTTGGTAGTATTGCTTTTGACGAATAATGTAGAAAAATTTCTGAGAAAATTTCTTGTTTTTTTCTGGGATTCCATTTACAATCAGCTTATGAATAAAATGTTAGCGTTTTCATAAAAGGAGGTGTTGAAATGAAGGTGACGTTAAAAGATATTGCAGAAAAAACAAATGTATCTATTTCCACTGTTTCCAGAGTACTTAATAATCATCCAACATCTGTTGATCAGCATAAAATCGAGGAAATTGTAGCACTCTCTAAAGATTTAGGCTATAAGAAAGGTAGAAATACTCAGCGAAAAGACGAGAAATTTTCTGAGGTGAGGTTTGGTTGTGTTCTTTACAATATGAAAAGAAAATACTATGATCCTTATTTCTCAGAAATTATTTATGGAATCGAAAGAGAACTTTTAGATCAAGGACATATTTTAAGTTTTACATATGATACGAAGGAGCTTATTCAATCCAATTATGCTCTTGATGGAGACAATCTTGCCATTATCAGTGTTGGATCTATGGAAAAAGAAATTATCTCCACGTTGGCAAAGAAGGCACCGGTCATATCTGCTGGCGGTATTCCAAACAATAATGTAGATTTTGTAACCGTCGATTTTTTTCAAGCTGGAATGAATGCTGTTACTAACTTGATCGAAAAAGGCCATAGAGATATAGGTTTTATAGGATCCTCTATTAGAGATTCTAATTTGTTATTGGAAGAAGAAGGAAGATATCTTGGCTACCAAGAAGCATTAAAAAAACATAATCTTCCTCTTATTTCTGAATGGGTGCAAGAGGGGAAATTTGAAATAACAGAAGGTTTTCATGCAATGAATAAAATCTTAGAACAAAAGAAGAGACCGACAGCTGTGTTTATAGCCAGTGACAGGATGGCATATGGAGCATATAAAGCTATTCAAAGTGCTGGACTTTCTATACCAAAAGACATCTCAATCATCGCATTTGATAACTTGGAAATGTCATCCTTTTTAACACCTCCATTAACAACTATTCATGTATATAAAGAAGAGATAGGAAGAATTGCAGTTAGAATGCTTATACAAAAAATTCAATATAATAATAGTTTGCCTTTACAGACAATTGTTCCGACAAAACTAATTGACCGCAATAGCTGTAAGTTTTTAATATAAAACGAACGAAGCGTCCATTTGTTCAAAGTAGGAAAATGGACGCTCCTGTTGATCAATCCTGCATCTATCATGCCAAGTATTAAAGAAGAAGCTGTTTTCTATTACCTTTATCCATAATAAATGAGCTGACATTAAAGGAGGAACTTTTCATGAAAAGGAATTTATTGAGACTGATTGCTTTAATTGGAATAATGACACTTATTACTGGATGTGCAGCACCACAAGAAGAAACGAGTGGCGGAAAAGATGGAAAAGAAACAATAGAATTTGTATATTGGGCTGGGGCGCAGGGAGAGGAAGCTGCTTTTTCTGAGTTGATTGCAAAATTTGAGGAAGAAAATCCTGCAATTAAAATAAAGGCCAGCCTTGTGCCACCTCCAAACAACGGTGATTATTATTCTAAGCTGCAAACACGATTTGCTGCAGGAGATGCACCAGATATTTTCCGCTCGCAATATCAAAAGTTTGGGGAGTTTTCAAGTCAAGGTGCTCTATTAGACGTAACAGATTTATTTGAAAAGGAAAAAGTCAACTTTAATTCAAGCTTAATAACAGCTGTTTCATATGACAATAAAATATTTGGTCTTCCCCATCATACAGATACCATTGCTGTTTTTTACAATAAAACGTATTTCGATAAACTTGGCATAAAAGCACCTGAAAAATTAGAAGATGCATGGACATGGGAAGAGTTTTTAGAGATAGGTAAAAAGATTAAAGACGAAGGGCTAGCAAAAAACGGAATCGGAGTTGCTTGGAATGCAACATCTGCCTATCGATCGATCCCTTTTTTCTCCCAGCATGGAGCTGCATTATTAACGGATGATTTAAAAAGTGGGAATATTGCAACAAAAGAAGGGGTAGAAACATTCTCCTTTTTGAAAAAAATGTATAAAGAAACGATGTCTCCAGGAAATAGTCTGAAAAGTTCGGATGATTATAATATGTTATTCACTTCTGGAAATGTGGGGATGTTAATCAATGGAAATTGGATGATTCCTAAATTTGAAAGCGACATGAAAGATTTTGAATGGGGCGTTACGTATATGCCAAAAAATGAAACCGCTTCCTCGGATTTAGGCGGGAATGGATTAGCAATTGCTGCTGAAACGAAACATGCAAAAGCAGCTAAAAAGTTTCTTAGCTTTATGGGGGAAAAAGAGAATATGAAGTATTTTGTTGAAAAGGGATTGTTTCTCCCTGGAAGAACGGATATCTCTGATTTCACTTATCAGTTGAAAGATCCAAAAATGATGAATGTGTTTATTAATCAGGCAACAACGATTCCTGAACAACAAGCGAAAGTTGTAACTTCTACTAATTTTTCTACTATCAATCAAGCTTTAGCTGATTCACTTGATGAATTATTTACATCGGATGCATCACCAGAGAAAACAGCTAAAGAATTAAATAAAAAAATTAATGAATTAGTGAAAAAATAATCAGAAAAGCAGCAATATTTGTTTACTACCATAAGAATGGAGTAGCTCCGCCCTTTTCGATACTTTAAAAAAAATGGAGGGATGATCATGGCGAATATAGCAAGATGGTATAAAAAGCATTCTACCAATATAGCACCATATCTATTTATCACGCCTAATATACTCTTGTTTCTGATATTTATGATACTTCCTATTGTATTTACATTTTATTTAAGCTTTCATAATTGGGGTATCTTAGGTAAACCAACATTTATATTCTTCGAGAATTATATAAAACTTTTTTCTGACCATATTTTTTGGGTTGCATTAAGCAATACCGTTTATTATACGGCAGGTACGGTGCCTTTTAGTGCAGCATTTGGTTTATTGGGAGCAATCTTGCTTAACCGTAAAATACCACTCCGGTCTTTTTTTAGAGCCATATTTTTTGCTCCGGTCGTTGTATCAATGGTAGCTGCAGGTTTGATTTGGTCTTGGATGTTTAATCCGAATTACGGATTATTTAATGAAATACTGTCGAGATTTGGATTGGAAGGTGTCAGCTGGTTAAGCTCCTCTACCTGGGCAATGCCTGCCATCATTTTAACGACACTTTGGTTAAGGATTGGTTATTGTCTCGTTATTTACCTCGCTGGACTACAAGCAGTTCCAGATGAATTATATGAAGCGGCAAATATGGATGGAGCAACAGCCTTTCAAAAGTTTTGGAAAATTACTTTGCCAATGATTAAGCCGACTACTGTTTTTATTATTGTGATGGAAGTTATTCATGGATTTATGGTCTTTGATTTAATTTACACGATGACAAATGGAGGACCAGGATTCTCCACAACCGTCATCGTCCAATACATTTATCAAAAAGCCTTCCAAGAGGGACAAATGGGATATGCATCAGCAATGGGAACGGTTTTCTTCCTTATTATGATGATCTTAACGGTTATTCAATTACGCTTAGGGAGGGATAAAGAATGAAAACAGAAATAGAGACGGCGAAAAGTCAGGAAGCAGTATATAACGTACCGTTAAAAAAAATCCGGCCAAAAAACATAAAAAACAAATTGATTTTTCTTCTGTTAAGCTGTGCCGCTATTCTTTTTTTAACTCCATTTCTTTGGATGGTCTCCACTGCATTAAAGACACCAGCTGAAGTACAGTCAAAAGAGGTTCATATTTTTCCTGAAACCATGCAATGGGGAAACTTTTCGGATGCCTTGCAGGCCGCTCCATTTGCTGGATATGTTGGTAACTCGGTTATTGTCACTGTTTGCGCAGTTCTTTTAACGGTATTTATCAACTGTCTTGCTGGCTTTGCTTTTGCAAAATACAAATTCAAGGGAAGGAATCTTCTATTCATAATGGTACTGAGCACATTAATGATTCCTGTGCAAATTACGATGATTCCCAATTTTTTTATTCTAAAAGAAGTTGGATGGCTGAACAGCTACGCTGGTTTAATCGTTCCAAGAGCTGCTGAAGCTTTTGGTCTCTTTTTGGCAAGGCAATATATGATGAATATTCCTGATTCCCTTTTAGAGGCAGCAAGAATAGATGGGGCAAGTGAATTTAAGATTTTTGTAAAGGTTATTTTGCCGAATATAAAACCACTTCTAGCTGTTCTTGTCATATTCACAAGTATGTGGCGGTGGAATGAGCTTGCATGGCCATTAATAGCTGTTTCTGAAAAGAGCATGTATACCGTTCAATTAGGCTTGGCCTCATTAAAAGGAGAGCATTATGTGGAATGGACACAACTTATGAGTTTAACTTTATTATCCTTAATTCCGATGCTGCTCGTATTTTTCTTCTTTCAACGATTTTTTATTAAAGGGTTGGTGAACTCCGGAATGAAAGAGTAACCTTTTTTAAAGAAACGAAAATTTGAAAGACAAAGTATAAGCCTGCTTTTAGTCATTAAGAAGGGTCGGGATTTTTATTGTAAAAACAGTTTTTATTAAAAAGGAAAATAAAAATTGGGAGGAATTATCATGGCGAAAATTACGATTATTGGTGCAGGAAGTGTTGTATTTGCAAAGAGATTAATTACGGACGTGTTAAGTTTTCCAGAGTTGGCGGATTCTGTTTTTTCGTTAACGGATATTGATGCAAATAGACTGCAGACAGCAGAAAAAATGGTACAGACGATTATAGAGGCAAATGGCAATAAAGCGAGGGTAGAAGCTTCACTGGATAGAAAACTGGCTTTGCAAGATGCTAATTATGTTTTAAATTTAATTCAAGTAGGCATGCATAAAGCGACAGTACTTGATTTTGAAATTCCTAAAAAATATGGCTTAAAGCAAACGATAGCGGATACATTAGGGGTTGGAGGAGTATTCCGTGCACTTCGAACTATTCCTGTTTTGTTGGATATTTGCAGAGAAATGGAAGAAGTATGTCCAAACGCCTATCTATTAAACTATACAAATCCAATGGCAATGTTAATCCTTGCTATCCAAAAAGCTTCTTCTATTAAATCAGTTGGCCTTTGTCATAGCGTGCAAAATACAACGGATGATCTTGCTTCTTACTTATCACTCCCAGCAGATGAATTGCAATATAAAGTAGCGGGTATTAACCATATGGCTTGGTTTTTAGAATTAAAACATAATGGAAAAGATTTATATCCAGCCCTTTTTGAAGCCATGAATAAGGCAGAAATTTATAATAAAGACAAAGTTCGTTTTGAGATGATGAGAAGATTGAATTATTTTGTGACAGAATCTAGCGAACATATGTCAGAGTATACTCCTTATTTTATAAAAAGAGATCATTTAATTAATCAATTTGATATTCCAATAGATGAATATATTCGTCGAAGTGAACAAAATTTGCAGCGGTTTGCTGAGACAAAATTAAAAATTGAAAAAGGCGAACCGATTTATACGGAAAAAAGCCATGAGTATGGAGCGCCAATTATTCATTCGATTGAAACAGGTACGAATCGTGAAATTTGGGGGAATGTAATGAATACGAATTTAATTACAAACCTGCCAACAGATGCATGTGTAGAAGTTCCTTGCCTTGTTAATAAAAGAGGAATTCAGCCAATCCATGTTGGGGATCTGCCTCCACAGCTGGCTGCGATGAATCGCACAAATATTAATGTACAGCAGTTAACGGTTGAAGCAGCTTTAACCGGAAATATTGATTACGTATATCAGGCAGTAATGATGGATCCGCATGCATCTTCTGTTTTATCATTAGATGAAATTTGGAATATGACAAAAGAATTAATAAGAGCGCACGGAGATGCTTTGCCTGCTTTTAATAAGGGGAGAAACCTGTTTTCTAAAGAAGGCGTCGTTCTGTAAGCAGACGGATTAAAAAGAAAAAGACAGGGACATAAGTATTCCAGCCGAAGATAAACCCGAACACTGATACGAAGATGTAAAAAATATTTCGTATCATGGTTTGGGTTTTTTGTTCATGTAAAAAAGAAGGTTTGTGGTAATCACCCGCATCCCGCATACACTTCGCTTTCCGTGGGGCTCGCGCTGAGCCGCGGAGTCTCGTGTATTCAGGCTGCTCCATTTTCCAATCTATTTCGTTTTTTTCTTGGTAAAAGAATTAGGTTTTAGAAAATAGCCTTTAAAAACGAATTGGAATGGAGCGGAAGACACTCGACTCCTGCGGGAAGTAGAGGAAAGCGAGTGTCTGTAGCG
>JBDNRM010000199.1:0-8439 GCA_047718615.1 Bacillus sp. (in: firmicutes)
ATATAGATCTTATTTGAGCATTTATTCATTCATTATTCTCATCATTTTTATCCTTTACTTTAAAGAAAAATTCTCATTTTGTTATTTTGAATAAACTATTTTTGGACAAAATATGCGATTATTTAAGTAGAACACTTTACATTGGACAAGAATGGTTTAAAATATAGGGTAAGGAGATGATCCACTATGTTGAAGAAGCTAAGAAAGAAGCTCTTAAAACAGTGGAAAGACTTATTAAGAAAAAAAACAATTGCCTAAACGTTACGGAAAATTTCTATTAAGGTCAGGCCCCACATGCCACCATGATAATAATAGTGAGTAAATCCATTATTATTACAAATTTTGTGGCTTAGGGGCCGGCCTTTTGTTTTTTATAAAAGACTGTTTTCATTCCAGATAACGTATGGAATCTCAATTTGTTTACTATTGTAATATACATAATATATATTTAATTAATGCATTTGAAGGTTAAAAAACAATATGCATCCTTTTTTACTGACTATAAGATACCTTAGAAACTAGAATTAACACTTCGTCATGTAAACAGGTATTGCTTAACCAACAATCCTGTTAGTTATGAATGGACGACAATTTGTCTATCTTAATACTAACTAACGGTGTAGAAAGATAAAATTATTGTTTTTCCACCCTTCTTACTTCTTATATTCGATATATTTTATACCTGGATTTGCTATTAAAAGAAAAAACATGAAAAACATGTTAACTTTTTATATAATATAATTAGATAATACTATTAAGGAGCGATTTATTATGATTTTTAAAGTATACTACCAAGTTTCCAAAATGGAGGTACCAGTAAGAGAAAAAACAAAAACAATTTATGTTGAAGGTGTTTCAGAAAGAGACGTTAGAACAAAATTGGAAAACAAACCATATAATATTGAGTTTATTACTCGTGTAGACGGTGCATTCTTAGAATATGAACAATTAAATGAAGACTTTACAGTATTGGAGATTGAATAATGAAATTTGTAAAAAATGATCAAACAGCTGTATTTGCTCTAGGCGGACTAGGGGAAATCGGTAAGAACACCTATGGCGTTCAGTTTCAGGATGAGATTATTCTAATTGATGCGGGAATCAAATTCCCAGAGGACGAGCTTTTAGGAATTGACTACGTTATTCCAGACTACAGTTTTCTTGTGAAGAACGTAGATAAAATTAAAGGCTTATTTATCACTCATGGTCACGAAGACCATATTGGTGGTATTCCATATCTTCTAAAACAAGTAAATATTCCGATTTATGGCGGGAAACTTGCTCTTGCATTAATAAGAAATAAATTAGAAGAACATGGTCTATTAAGACAAACAACTCTACATGAAATACAAGAAGAAGATATTATTAAATTCCGCAAAACATCAGTATCTTTTTTCCGTACTACACATAGCATCCCAGATTCTTACGGTGTTGTAGTTAAAACTCCTCCAGGACAAATCGTTCATACTGGCGATTTTAAATTTGATTTTACTCCAGTTGGAGAACCAGCAAATTTAACGAAAATGGCTGAGATTGGAAAAGACGGAGTGCTTTGTCTTCTCTCTGATAGCACCAACAGTGAAGTTCCAAACTTTACAATGTCAGAAAGACTTGTTGGAGACAGCATTCAAGATATTTTTAGAAAAGCAGATGGCAGATTAATCTTTGCAACATTTGCATCTAATATTTATAGGCTTCAACAAGTAACCGATGCAGCAGTCGAATTTGGAAGAAAAGTCGCTGTATTCGGAAGAAGTATGGAAGCTGCTATTAATATAGGGTTAGAGTTAGGATTTATCCAAGCTCCTAAAGAAACTTTTATTGAACCGCAGCAAATTAACCGTTTACCTGCTAATAAAGTAACAATCCTTTGTACAGGAAGCCAAGGAGAACCTATGGCAGCTATGTCTAGGATAGCGAATGGAACACATCGTCAAATTCAGATTATCCCTGGAGATACGGTTATATTCTCTTCTTCCCCTATTCCTGGAAATACAATTAGCGTAAACAGAACAATTAATATGTTATATCGTGCTGGAGCAAACGTAATTCATGGACCATTAAATAATATCCATACGTCAGGACATGGTGGACAGCAGGAACAAAAATTAATGCTTCGATTAATGAAGCCTAAATTTTTCATGCCAATTCACGGTGAGTTTAGAATGCAAAAGATGCACTCTCAGCTTGCAATTGATTGTGGAGTTAAAGAAGAAGACTGCTTTATTATGGATAATGGAGAAGTTCTTGCTCTTTCAAATGATACAGCACAAGTTGCTGGTAAAATCCCATCAGGTTCCGTTTATATAGATGGAAGTGGAATTGGAGATATTGGCAATATCGTTTTAAGAGATCGTCGTATTCTTTCAGAAGAAGGATTGGTTGTTGTTGTTGTAAGCATCAATATGAAAGACTTTAAAATCAGCGCCGGTCCAGACCTTATTTCTAGAGGATTTGTTTATATGCGCGAATCAGGTGATTTAATAAATGATGCGCAAAGTTTAATTAACAAACATTTAAATAAAGTTATGGAACGCAAAACAACACAATGGTCTGAAATAAAAAATGAGATTATCGAAACCCTATCTCCTTTCCTTTATGAAAAAACAAAACGCAGACCTATGATCCTTCCGATTATAATGGAAGTTTAATCTGTTACTGGTATAAAAAAAGCACGCAAATTGCGTGCTTTTTTATTTCACTTTAAGCTAAATTAAATCAATCAAGACATCACTTTTTTCTCAAAACGATTAATATCAGAATCTGCACCGATTACGATTAAAACATCATTTTCTTTTATCGGTTCCGTTGCCATTGGGGACACAATAATCTCTTTATCCCGTTTAATAGCAACAATCGTAATGCCATACCGAGCACGAATATCCAAATCGATCATCGTAAAACCATCTAACCTGCTGCTTGCTTTTATTTCGACAATACTATGTTCATCTGATAACTCTAAATAATCAAGAACATTATTAGATACAATATTGTGCGCTATCCTTTTTCCCATATCTCGCTCTGGATGCACGATGGAATCTGCACCTATTTTTTTTAAAACCTTCTCATGATAATCATTTTGTGCTTTAACCGTAATATTGTTTACACCCAATTCTTTTAAAATAAGAGTAGTAAGAATGCTTGCCTGAATATCATCGCCTATTGCGACGATAACATGCTCAAAATTACGAATACCTAAGCTTTTTAAAACATTCTCATCAACTGAATTCCCAACAACTGCATGAGAAACAATATTTGCAAATTCATTTATTCGCTCTTCATTTCTATCAATTACCATTACTTCCATTCCAAGCTCTACTAATTCTCGACAAATACTGCCGCCAAACCTTCCTAATCCGATTACTGCAAATTCTTTTTTCAATACTTAAATCCTCCATATAACTTCTCATAGTAATTGCTATGATTAAGTAAAATTCACTCATCCTCGCTAATTTATAAAAGGCAGACGTGGATAATAACTTCTTAATCTCTTCTAAGAATACTCATCCTTTTTGTTCAGAATAACAACTTTCTCATCAGAAGTTCTTTCGTATTGTACATAACCAATTTTTATTGTTTTGTAATTTTGACAGTTGCATCTGAAGGCGTAATTCCATTTTCTTTATCACTAGACAAATCACCATATTTACGCTCGATTTCTGCATAATGTATCACTTTATTCTGCTTAAGAAAAACAATTAAATAAATATCATCTCGTGAATCGATGCCACTAGGATCTTTGAATTTCACACCTAACTGTTCATTTATACTTTTTTGTGATGTATATGGATTAAAAATATATGCTTTATCCCAAGAAAAGTCCGTCACATCAGTTAAATCCATTTCTTTTGCATCATTTTTGTCCATAGCAGACATAATTGATTTTCCAAGCTCATTATTATTCTTGCCACTACTTTGCGAACAGCTCGCTAGTATCATGAGCGATATAAACAATATAATCAATTTCTTCAACAAACCACTCCTAAAAAAATCTTGCAAATAACGATAATTCAAGCTTATCATACTTTGAAAATTTGCTCCAACCACTCAAAAAGAGATTGCTTGATTTTTTCCAAAAAATGACCATTCCTCTTGTTCAATGTGTAAAAAGGTCAGTAAGAAAAAATACAAGAAAACCAAATTTATGGTACACGAAAAAAGAAACAGATTCCAATCTTTTTAGCAGACAGCTGCCAGAATACAAGTAGACTCCCGTGGGAATGCGAGAAAGACGAGACCCCGCAGGAAAGCGAAGTGTATTCTGACTGCGGGCTTATCGAGAGCGCATTGTTTCAGGGTAGTCTATTTTAACCAACTGCCTATATTCGACATACTACTATATTGCTTTTAACATTTTATATTGAGCTTCCACTAAATGATAATAAATACCTTTTTTATGCATTAATTCAACATGCGACCCTTCTTCCACCAAATTCCCATGATCCAATACAATGATTTTATCAGCATCTCTAATTGTAGAAAGACGATGAGCGATCATTATTGCTGTTCTGCCATTTAATAATGTTTTCAATGCTTTTTGTATCTTTACTTCTGTTTCTGTATCAATACTCGCTGTCGCTTCATCCAAAATCAGTATCCTTGGATTTGCCAGCAATGCTCTTGAAAAAGACAATAATTGTCGTTGTCCAACTGATAAAATATTCCCTCTTTCTTCTACTTCCGTATCATATTTATTTGGGAGTTTGTCAATAAAACTATGTGCACCGATTGCTTTTGCTGCATCCATCACTTCTTGATCGCTGGCATCAGGGTTTCCAAACCGAATATTCTCCATAATTGTTCCAGAAAAAATAAAGGTATCTTGTAAAACAATACTAATTTGACTGCGTAAAGACCGCAAAGACATAGCTTTCATTTCCACTCCATCCACTGTTATCATTCCACCAATTGGATCATAAAATCTGCTGATCAAATTAGCGATCGTCGTTTTCCCAGAGCCAGTATGTCCAACTAAGGCTACTGTTTGGCCAGCTTTAATATCAAGATTTATTCCATTTAACGCTTTTCGCTTTTCATTATATGCGAACTCAACATGATAAAACTGAATATGGCCAGTGAGATCCTTTACATGAACTGGATTGTTCATTTCCGATACGTTTGGACGTTCATCTAAAAATTCAAAAATACGTTCAGATGATGCCATTCCCATTAACAGTTGATTATATACAGTTCCAAGACGGGAAATTGGTTCCCAGAACATACCTAAATAAAAAGCAAACGATACAAAAACACCGATACTCATATCTGTTTTGAGCAAATAGGAGCCATACCATATCAGTACTGCTGTTCCTACAGCATTTGTTAATTCAACAAGTGGACGAAACATTGCATTCTGTTTTGACGCATTTCTCCAGCTCTCAAAGCTTTCCAAATTGAGTCCGTCAAAAAACATCATATTTTCCTTTTCCTGGGTGGAAGACTGCGTAACCCTAATACCTTGGATACTTTCATTTAAATGGGAATTTAACTTGGATTGTTTTAACCGAACAACTTGCCATGATCTTCTAATCTTTCTTCTGAGAGCAGTGGAAATAAAAAACATAACCGGAATAATAATCAATACTGCTAAAGACAATTCTGGGCTTAATGTCAACAATATACAAAATATCCCGATTAATAATATAACATCCATTAGTATATTAATAACACCGTTCGTAAACAGTTCTTGAAGTGAATTAATATCATTCATAATTCTTACAAGAATAGACCCTGCTGAACGTTCATCAAAAAAACGATGCGATAATTTTTGAACATGTGTAAATAAATGTTTTCGAATATCATATATAACATTTTGCCCTAATGTATTCATCCACTTGATCCGAAAATAATTCGCCACATAAGATGCTAAATATAAAGCTGCAATTATTACCACTAAATGAACTAGCTGAGTGCTATCTTTATTTTTGATTGCTTCATCCAATACATAGACACCTATTAAAATCGGAATAATTAGCCGAACAAACGTTGTAATGAGCACAGCTAAAATAGATAAAGGCAATAACTTTTTTTGATATGGTTTCATATAGCTTAATAAACGCCACATTTGCTGCCAATTAAATGGTTTTTCAATTACATCATCTGTTGTATATTTAAAGCGATTCATTACATTCGCTTGCAGTTTTTTTTTATTTATTGCAGTCAAAATTAGCCCCCCTATTGCGCTTGAATTTCAGCTACTTTCTGTTTATCCTGAAATTGAATATCATAAATTCTTCGATATGGCCCAAAATGTTCAATCAACTGTGTATGAAGTCCTCTTTCTACTATTCTGCCATCTTCTAAAACAAGTATTTCATCTGCATGTTTAATAGAAGAAATACGATGAGCAATGATAAAAGTTGTTTTATTAGCCATTACTTCTTTCAGCTGGTTTTGAATAATAAACTCTGTTTCCATATCGACAGCACTTGTTGCATCGTCAAGTATTAAAATGCTAGGATTTACACAAATTGCTCTTGCAATCGCAATTCTTTGTTTCTGACCACCTGAAAGCCCCATTCCTCTTTCACCTAACATCGTGTCATAACCATCGGGCAATTCCATAATAAAATCATGAGCTTGAGCCCTTTTACTGGCATCTATGATTTCTTCCATCGTAGCATCTGGTTTTCCATAGGATATATTACTTTTTATAGTGGAGGAAAATAGAAAAGATTCTTGAGAAACGATACCTATATTACTTCTTAATGTATGTAGATCATAATTTTCTACATTTATGCCATCCACTCTCACTTCACCTTCTGAGGCTTCATAAAACCTTGTTAATAATTGTGTAATGCTTGTTTTTCCAGAACCTGTACCGCCAATCAATCCAACTATTTTTCCAGAAGCTACTGCAAAATTAATATGAGAAAGTGCCTCTTCCTCTTTCGTTGCATAAGTTAAAGAGACATTACTAAATTCAATTTCTCCCTTTATGCGATTTGTATGCACCACATCTTTTCGATTTTCAATAATATTATCTTCTTCAAGAATTTCAAGCAGTCTCTCCCCAGAAGCTTTTGCCTGCGAAAATTGATTCACAACAAATCCTAAATTCATAATTGGCCATATAATATATCCTAACAGGCTATAAAAAGCGACAAGTTCTCCTAGTTGAAGCTTATTATTTATGACTAGAAATCCTCCGTAAGAAATTAAAAAAACAACACTGCAATTTCCCAAGAACTCCATTAAAGGAAAATACTTCGACCAAATACTAGAAGTGAATAAATATTGCTGTTTATAATCTCCATTAAAATCATTAAATTTCTTTACTTCAAAATCCTCTCTCGAAAGCGATTTCACTGTATTGATTCCACTTATATTTTCTTGTACTTTTGTATTTAATTTACCGAATGATTTCCTAATTCCTCTAAAAGCTGGATGAACTTCCTTGTCAAATTTAAATGTTACAAAAGCTAAAAAAGGAAGCGAAATGAGTGTTGCAAATGTTAAAGAAACAGAATAATAACACATAACAGAAAAACTGACAGTTATTAAAAGAATAAAACGAATGAACTCTGAAAACCCATAAGATAAAAAGAAACGAAAGCCTTCAACATCTGCTGTTAATCTAGACATTAAATCTCCCGTTTTGGCATTATCATAATAGCTAAAAGGTAAATATTGAAGCTTCTCATATAATGAATTCCTTAATTGATAAACCGAACTTATTCCAAATAAATCTCCAGTATATTGTTGTATGTACGTAGCAATTCCTTTAATCGACATTATTAGAACAAAACCAATAGCTAAGTATGGAACCCATTTATACTTTCCTTCTATTACTACTTCATCAATCGTTAATTGCAGAATAATCGGATAACTCACTGTAATAGCTGTCACAATAATTAAAAAAAGAAGTGAGCATATAAAATATTTTTTAAATGGTAAATAATAATATCTTAACTTTTTGAAAGTTCCCAATCATACATTCCCCCTCTTTTATCAGATTTACATAAATCTATTGTTTTGAATCATTTAGTAAAAAAAGATGCAATCTTAATATACCGGTTTTCGAAGTATTTTTCCACTTGTTTTTTCCAATTCACATATTTTTTTAAAAATATTTATTATTTTAATATTTTAATCAACTGCTTTTTATACCAATGGAAGGTTTGTTTTTTATTGAGGGGGTTGCTTTCCACTACGGGTTGCTTCGCTTTCCGCGGGGCTAAGCTTGAGCCTCCTCGGCATGCCTTGCGGGGTCTTTAGCCTTCCCACATTTCCCGCAGGAGTCTTCGCACCCTCCGTTACAAGCAACCTGTTTTAGAATAAGTTCTTGTCTTCGAATTTCATTACAAGGTATGATGACTAAATACTAGTAGGGTTGATTTTTTTTTAGAAAATAAGAAAGGATAAAATTTTTGAACTTAGATGAGTGTCTAGCTTCGCCGTACAGGATGTACAAGTGCCGGCCAAGACATAAGGACGTGG
>JBDNRM010000200.1:0-8408 GCA_047718615.1 Bacillus sp. (in: firmicutes)
CGCGTTTCTCCCAGTAATTCCGCGTTTCTCCCAGTAATTCCGCGTTTCTCCCAGTTTCCCCAGATATCAAATAAAAAAAAGTGGTAACTTACTTAATTTGAATCGCCCGAAAATCTTCTGCTACTATGTAGGATTCACCACATATAAATATTTTGTATTTTTCGTTTCGCTGCACACAGTCTAGCAGCGTTGTTTTATATCCATGCCTCAACAATACATTTTCATGTTCTTTTATTAATTTTTTTGGTCCTTTACTAAGCAGTCCTTGCCCTTCTCTCAACAAATCTGCCACTTTCTGATGCTTATTCAAGAATTTTTCTAAAGGAATTTTCCCCTCCGACAACTGCCATTGGGAAATAAATAAGTCTCCTACTACTTGATGAATATCTTCACATTTTCCTTTAAAAAACAATTCAACTAGTTCATCATTATGGTCCCAAAGTAGTGGATGGTCATCTAAAAGCGTGATAAACTCTCCAAAATAATCGACATTTAAGTGGTGATCCTTAAAATTTGTACAAACCACTTCCCACTCTTGTACTACTTCATCTGTATCTTCATATATAATTTGTATTGTTACTATTAGCTGCTCCTCGTGTATTTGCATTTTACCCAAACTAAGCAATACATCCTTCGAAAAAACAGTTTCTTCCCAAGATTTTCGGAAATTCGAAAGCACCGTTAAACTCTCCTTCATAAATAAAAACCTTATCCTACAACACTCTTTCGAAATGCTCGACAATTGGAAAAGGCTCATAAAAGTGATGCAATAGTTTTTTCCATTGTTGATATTCCTCTGACTCTCTAAATCCAATCATGTGGTCTTCTAGTGTTTCCCACCTAACCAGAAGTAAGTATTTACCATCTATTTCCATGCATTTTTGTAGTTCATGAGATTGATAGCCTTTCATTTTGGAAATAATAGCTGAAGCCTCACCAAAAACCTTCTCAAACTCCTGTTTCATCCCATCTTTCACATAAAGCATTGCTGCTTCCAATATCATCTAAAGATCCCCTTCCTAATTTTTCTATCATTTTATGAATAATAAACATTCACCTTACTCCAAATGGAACCCCATTTCTTTTTTTCTATCCGATTTTTATATATTGCTGCACGATTTTGATTTTCTTTAAAATAAGATGTTGGTCTAATTTCGTAATGAAGGACATCCTTTATTCCACATGGAGCCGTTAAGACAACATTATTCTCTTTATCTAGTTTTACCCCTAAGGCAGTTGCTGTTTCCGGAAATTTTGATATCGCATCAACTGCTGATAAATAAGGAGGCATTTTGCTGACCACATGCATTCTCGCTTCATTTTTTACCGACCAAGGAATAGTTGGAAGAATGGAACGGAGCTCCTCTTCTAAATTCTTTTCCACCAATTCATCTAGATTCGATTGATCAAAATAAATAACATCAATATCAGACAGCGGAGTTCTTTCATCGAACCCATGTAAAGCATCCCAAATCTTTGATCGCACAAACCCCGCACATATCCACCAGTCTGGCAGATTTAATGTTTTCACCGTTGTTAATATCTCCATCATCCATCTATCTTCCTTCACCAATTGAATGATGCCTTCTTCATTACAAATATTCAATTTTTCCTTCCTCTTACTTTCCAGGATTTTGTATACTTCTTCACAAAAAAGCAACCTAGGCGTTTTTCTCGTTAATCCTTGAATGTTCGTCCATCTCTTCTTGAATAAAACAAGTAATCATTGTCCGGTACACTTGTTCTACGAGACTTTGACTTACATTATTTTGCTCTGCCAATAGCCGTACTTTTTTTATGACCGCTTCTACTCGTTCAGGTGCTTTTACTTCATCTCTATCTTTTTTAAAGCGTGCTGCTTCCGCTACAAAGACGCTTCTTTCCTTTAGCAAGCTGACAATTTGGCTGTCTAAAAGATCAATCTGTTCTCTTACTTCGTTTAAACTTTGAACATTGTGTATGTTAACAATATATTTATAAAATATTTCATCTATTGCTACTTTTGGAAAAGACTCTGGCAGCTCTTCAGCAGCTACTCGGTTAAAACCATTTTTTTCGTAAAAACGATGGGCTGCATAGAAATTAGTTGTTGTTCCTAAATGGATGGTCCTAATTGACTTATCCTTTGCCCATTTCAATGCATTATTTAATAGTATCTTTGCCGTTTTATATGCGGACCCTCTGTATTCTTTCTGAACAAACATCCTTCTTAATGCTGCTTGATTATTACCAATATCAAATAGGCTTATTGTGCCAACCACTTTATTATCAAGCAATGCCACCCAGAAATTCCCACTGCCCGTTTGATAGAAGTACTCAATGGCAAATAAATCTGGCTGCCTTTCGACTGTGATGGAAATATTGTATTCTTGCTGTTGAATGGACAGAATTAAATCGACCACTTGACTTTGATATTCATTGCTATATTCTTTTACGATAATATTTTGATTCATAACGTACCACCAATATTCTATTTAATTTAATTGCTACTTCCTTTTACCTAGCTCTTCTTTTAAAAATGCAATAAACGCAGTTGCTTCTCTTGTCATTATTTTTGTTACAAGATAAGTGGATGAGGTGGGGAGCAAAACCTTATCCGTTTTTATCTCTGCTAATTTGTTTCTCTTTAATTCATCTTGCACCATGGAAAATGGCAAATAAGAAACTCCAAGACCTGCTTCAATAAATCGTTTGGTCACTTCCATTTGATTTACTTTCAATAAACGGACATTTGGATAGTTTCTTTTCACATTATTTAAAAGACTATTCCAATAAGCAGGATGATTATGAGTGATTAATCGGTATGTTTGCAGCACATTTTTTTCATTCAATTTCAACCTTTTCGCTTCAAACGGTCCTACTAATAGAACAGGATCATTATGAATGATCTCGCAATCCATATTTTGTTGAACAGGCTCTACTCTTGTTAACCCAATATCTGCTATTTCTGCACTAATTTCCTCACCGATTTCAAATGAACTGACCACATTAACTAATATTTCTATATTAGGATTTATGTCCATAAATTTTCTTAATATAGATGGCAAAATAGAGGAAGCAATTTGTGGTGCAACAGCAATGGTTAATTTCCGATTATACCCTTGCTTCCAAGATTCAAAATCGTCTAGTCCTTTCTCATATTTTTGTACAATTTCTTTTGCATAAGAAAGGAAACTATATCCTGCTTCTGTAAGAACAATCGTTTTTCCGGTTCTTTCAAATAAAGCAATAGAAAGATGATCTTCTAGTTTTTTTATTTGTTTTGTAATGGCAGGCTGTGATAGAAAAAGTTCATCCGATGTTTTTCGAAAATTCTTATATTTCGCAGCAACTATAAATGTTTTTAACAAGTTAATCTCCATATTATGCTCCATATAATAACCATTAGTTATTAATTTGCCTTTTTTTTGTTAATGTACCTTATTTATTTTCTTTATTATAATCTAATTAGCAAAAATATACAGCAACTTAAAGGAGATTATCGCATGATACAAAATAAAAAAAATCAAGACACTTGGAATGCTAATTTATATGATAGCAATCATGCCTTTGTTTCCAAATACGGGAATGATGTTGTCGAATTATTAGCTCCACAAAAAAAGGAAAGAATTCTTGATCTTGGTTGTGGAACAGGGGATTTAGCTAAAAAATTACAAGATGGCTATATTGATATTATCGGAGTAGACAAATCCGAACAGATGATTTTACAAGCACGAAGTAAATATCCAACGATTCCTTTTTACGTTCAAGATGCTACAGAGTTGGAATATGATGATGAATTCGATGCAGTATTTTCAAATGCAGCCCTTCATTGGATGAAAAAACCAGAGGACGTGCTACAATGTATCTATAAAAGCTTAAAACAAGGGGGACGTTTTGTCGCTGAATTCGGCGGAAAAGGGAATGTTCAATCGATCACAGATGGTGTTATTCATTCGATGCAAGAAGCTGGAGTAGAATACAAAGCTAATTTATTTCCTTGGTATTTCCCAAGTATTGCTGAATATACCACCCTTATGGAGAAATGTGGTTTTAGCGTAACATTTTCCCACCATTTTGATCGACCAACCAAATTGGACGGGGAAGATGGATTAAAAAATTGGATTATTATGTTTGCAAATAATTTTTTTAAAGATGTTGAGGAAGAAGTGCAACAACGCATTATCTTGAACACTGTCCATCGCTTAAAAGATATTTTATACACAGAGGGTAATTGGATAGCTGATTATAAACGAATTCGTGTCATTGGGATAAAAGAATAAAGAAAAAACATTACTTCTCATTACATCATCTACTTTGTTTTTTGAAAGTATAATCATATCAAATAGGAAAGTGTATGAAAAATGACACTGACAAAAGAAGCATAATGAACATTTAACTAAGTAGGTTTAAATATAAAAGGCCGTCTCCTATTGTTCTGCTACCTCATACTAGGGGTACATACTTCATTTGGAGACAGCCTTTTCCTTAAAACTATTTACAAGTTTTCCGTTTCAGTATTTGCTTCCACTATTTCTATACTTTCCTTTCGTTGCTTTTTCGCCTTTTTAAAATAAAGTAGTTCATAAATTACGGGAATAATAATTAATGTTAAGATAGTAGCAACTGCTAAACCACCGATAACTACTACTGCTAAACTGCTTGAAACTAAATTCATGCTTTCTGATTTTTTGAATAGTAATGGTAGCATGGCAGAAATGGTTGCGATGGCAGTCATAAAAATAGGTCTCATTCTTACTAGCACTGCTTCTATAATTGCCTCTCTTATCTTCATTGTCCGTTCGTTATGTTTTACACGATCCAAAAGAACGATAGCATTTGTTACAACGATTCCTATCAGCATTAATGCACCAAGCAATGCGGTGATATCAACAGAGATTCTGCTGATAATAATTCCAGCGATTGCCCCAATTGCTGCAAGTGGCAAAGATGCAAGAATAGCAACAGGTGCTTTTATGGATTTAAAAGTAATAACCATAATAACAAACACAATACCGATAGAAACTAACATAATCATAAATAAATCGTTAAAGTCACTAGACTGATCAGCACTTGCCCCGCCAATCAATACCTTTACATCAGAAGGAATATTTAACCCTTTGTCTTTATCATTTCCATTTATTATTTGATCCATTTTATCGGATATAACCGATAATTTTTCAGGGTTAATAACAGCAGTTAAGCGAATATAATCTTCTCCATCTTTATGATAAAGCTTAACAGGTTCTTCCGTTTTGCTAATATCCACTATATCTGATAAGACCTTAGGACCCTTCTCTGTGATAATTGGCAGTTTCTTTAAATCATCCTCTGTTTTTATTTCATACATAGGCTCCAGTTGAACAGCAGTAGCTTCGTCCTCTATATTCACCGATCCAATGGGCGTACTGTTAATTAATAAAGAGGTTGATTGTGCTATTTGATCAACTTTTCCTTCTCCTGGTTTTACTTCAAAAGAATAAACTTGTTTCTTTTCTTCCTGATTGCTTGTAAGCTTTTCCATCCCACTAATATCTTTAATTTTCGTTTCAACCATTTTTGCTGTATCTTCTAGCTTTTTATTGTTCTCTCCAACTACATCAATGGTAATACTTGTTTGACTGCCTCCCATTAACGTCGATTCACTTGCCTCCAAGCTTGCATTTGGGTAGTTGTTCTTTTGTTTTTGCATGTTTTTAACAAATTTACTGATGTCTTTTTCCTTATTAAATGTTACTAATACTTGTGCTTCTGTTGAGGAATTCACCTGGCCGAATTGTGCTGCATCTTCTGCATTTCCAAGCTGTAAGTAAACATCCTTTATGCCATCTTGTTGTAGAATATATTTCTCTAGCTTTATCGATTCAGATTTCACTTTTTCTAACGGTGTTTCATTGGAATACGTTAATAATACTGTTGCAAACTCAGGCTTTGAATTATCGACCGTACCTTTTGGCAAAAGAAGATAGGACGCAACACTTCCTCCAAAAATAATAATCGCTGTTGCTAACACGATCACTTTATGATTTAACGCCCATTTCAATATTTTTTCAAAACGTTTAGACGGTTGATGCTCGTGCAGCTGTGAATTTTTCAATAGACCTGCACTCATTAATGGCACCACTGTCAATGCAACGAGCAAGGATGCTAATAATGAATAAGAAATAGTTAAAGCAAATGGTAAAATAAAATCCTGCAGGCTTCCATTTAGTAGTCCCATTGGTAAAAATACCGCAACCGTTGTTAAAGTTGAAGAGGTGATAGCAGAGCCTACTTCCTTTGTAGCTTCCATTACCATGGATACGGAAAATTTATCTTGCTGCATTTTTCTAAAAATATTTTCTATTACAACAATACTATCGTCCACAAGTCTCCCAACTGCTACAGCCACACCACCTAATGTTAATATATTTAATGTGACGCCAGAAATATTCAATAAGAATAAGGTAATTGCCAAGGACAATGGAATCGAGACAATTGTAATCAATGTTGACCGAATATTTCTTAAAAACAGCATAATAACAATGGTAGCAAATGCTGCTCCTAATAATACTTCTTTCATCATGCTATTTACAGAGCTTTTCACCGTATTTGCGGAAGTTAAAATAACTCTAGCATCGACATCTTTATACTTTTTGCTGATAGATTTCGCTGTTTTGGCTGCATCATTGCTGACTGCTACTGCATTGGAGCTGCCGTCTTTTGAAATAACCAAAATCAGCGAATCTTTTCCATTTATTCTAGTTACGCTATTTTCTTTCTTTTTTAATTGAATGGTTGCTACATCAGAAAACAGGGTTGATTCGTTTAGCTTACTATTCTTTAGTTTTTCTAAACTGTCGACTGCACCAACCATTTTCAAATGAATAGATTGCTCATTTATTACTTTTTCTCCAATCGAATAAGATGCATTTTGCCCTTGAAGAATAGAGATAATCTGCTCTAATGAAACTTGTTTCTCCCTTAATTTTTTTTGGTCCAATTGAACAGAAACATAAGATGGCACTGTTCCATATGTTTGCACACTAGATACACCTTTATTGTCTTTAAAGGCAGGCAATATTTTCTCTTTAGCAAATTCTATTTTCTTTTGTGTTAATTCCTGATCAAAGCTGACGGAGACATAAGACACAGGAATCATCGATGTATTCAAGAGAACAACATGTGGTTTCGAAACCGTTTTCGGAAGCGAAAGGGTCGCTATTGCCTCTTCTATTTCTCTTTTCGCTTCCTTTTTATCTTTTTTTGAATCTAAGTGAAGTTCCACGGTTGAATATCCATCACCAGTAGTGGAAAATAGATTGATTTTTCCGTCAATAGAGTCTAGAACCCTTTCAACTGGTTTTGTTACTTGCTCCTCCATGCTTTTTGTATCCATTCCTTCTCCAAGCACCACAACAGATAAAAATGGCTGATCTGCGGAAGGCAATAATTCCATTGGCAATTTAAAATAGCTGACTGTACCAGTGATTAAAAGAATAATTGCTATTAAACCTACGGCAGCCTTATTTCGAAAGGCCCACTTTGTAAACCAAGACACTGTTCATTTCCCCTTTACGATTATAATGTAAAATTTCTGTACCTTCCTAATTGTAGGTTTCGACTGGAAAACTTTGGAGTGTCTTACGCTGTATATATAACTAGGTCTCTAGACTGAATTTAAGGTAAATATAGATAGTTTATATTGTCTTGCCTATCAAAAAAGCACAAGGAATCGCTTCCCTGTGCTTTTTACGTGTTTAAATTTTAATAGTATCTTTTTAATTAGCGGATGCCTCCGTTGGAACCGCCAATTTTGAACGAATCGAATAATTTTTCGTTGCAATCGTGTTTTTAAAATAGGCGATAACGATGGAAGTTAATGCAATAGAAACGATGGAATAAAATCCTTTCATTAATCCAATCGAATATAATCCAATTAGCACCACTATAAAATCAAAAACAAAATTAACTTTTCCTGGATTCCAATTATATTTTTTTTGCAGAAATAATGCTAAAATATTTGCCCCACCTAATGAAGCTTGATTCATAAATAAAATGGATAAACCAAATCCTATAATGATTCCGCCTAGAACCGCCCCTAATAAAGAAGGAATTGTAAATGCTGGTATAAAATGATCGACACCAGATAAAGTGGATAACAGGCTGACGGAGAAGATGGTGGATAACGTGAATTTAACACCCATTCTATAAAAAGAAAAAACATAAAAAGGAAGGTTAATAAGAAAAAACAGCCATGAGAAGGATATATCTGATAAGTATGAGATGCTCATAGATAAACCTGCAGTTCCTCCGGTAACAACATTTGAGTGCCTTAATATCAATAATCCAGTCGTAACTACGATACAGCCTATAATTATTTTAAATAGCTTTGTCATGTATTTCTCCCTTAGCGATTATTCTGATCAGTAAATAACTCTATATTAATG
>JBDNRM010000201.1:0-8401 GCA_047718615.1 Bacillus sp. (in: firmicutes)
AAACCTTCTTTTTTACACGAATAAAAAACCCAAACCATGATACGAAATATTTTTTACCTCTTCGTATCATGGTTCGGGTTTATCTTTGGCTGGAATACTTATGTCCCAGCTTCTTTTCTGGTACGACTCATAAAATACTGTTAATTAGTTAAAATATCGAGCTTTTTTCTTAATTTCTCTTCACTGAAGATCCAGCCAGTGTAAGATGTAATAATATTATAATCCTTATCTAGATGAACAACTGCTACAAAAGGGTAATGTCCGTTGCTTCGATAACGCAAGTCAATGAAGCGAACCTGAAGTTGATCTTCCAGCTCCTGCACTTCCCAGCGATACACAGGTGAAAAAGATAAAAAAGCAGATAGATTTTTATCCATTTGAGCAGCAGTTAATGCCGGTGTTATTGGAATAGGAATACGCTCATATTTATCATAAATTTCTATCTGATAGTTATGTGCTCTACCTACATAAAAAGATTCCTTTGTCATAACAGCAACACGCCAATGGTTATACCTCATAGTAGGAGATAAGATAATGGCTGATGCATTTGGAATTATTTCTTTTACTTTCTTTTTGACTTTTCGCTGGGCAAAGTAGCGGAGAAAGTAATAACCAATTAAGATTATATAGATTGTTAAAAAAGTATAACCAGGGTTTGTGCCAAATACCCATAAAAATAAACCAACTACATGAAAAGCAAAAATAATCGGATCAAATGTATTGATAAATCCTAATGCAACCCATCTAGAAGAGAACGGTCTTAAGGCTTGTGTTCCATATGCATTAAAAATATCTACAAATACATGTAAAAATACGGCTAAGAAAGTCCATAACCATAAATGAAGCAAATTTGCTTCAGGGAAAAAAGGATAAACAACAGCAGTGATTAATAATGGCCATAATAAAACCGCCGGTATACTATGCGTAACTCCACGATGGTTTCGTATATAAACAGCATTATTTCTTAATTTTAATACGGTATCAATATCGGGAGCCTGTGATCCAACCAATGTAGTAATCATTACGCTGATTGTTGTTGCATGGCTACCTGCAACAACAGGATCCAGCGTTGCAAGACCACCTAATGCAAATCCCATGACTATATGTGTACCTGTATCCAAAAATAACAAACCTCCCTAAAAGTTACGCAAAAGTCGATTGGATAATAATTCTAAAATTTTCTATCAAAAATCACTTTCTTTTTTCAAAAACAAAAGATACACTTTTGAAGTTAGAATGGATAAGTAAGACAATAATGAAATTTAGTTAGCTTTCTTTTAATAAGGCTATTTTCTGTTGCTTAATTTGCAGCCTGAAATACACTTCGATTCGTTTAAAAACAGTCGACAATATATATTTCATTCTTATTTTAGAGAATCGTTACAAAAGATAATGACAAAATGAAAAATAGGTTTTATCCCAAAGATGTTATTAACATTAAGATACTATGCATTGAGATGCAAGTGAAAAGGATAATACATACATTTGTTATTCCCCAATTTTAATAAAATTAACATTTTTGGAGGGTGAAAGTGAAAAGTATCAATGAAACGCTAAAAAGTGTAAATATCCAAGGGTTTAGAGACGATTTATTAAATTGGTTTACGGAAGAGCAACGGACTTTACCATGGCGGCAAGATCAGGATCCATACAAAGTGTGGGTTTCAGAAATAATGCTGCAGCAAACAAAGGTAGATACCGTTATTCCTTATTTTAATCGTTTTATCGAACAGTTTCCAACCATAGAAGCACTTTCAGAAGCAGAAGAAGAAACAGTGCTGAAAGCTTGGGAGGGGCTTGGATATTATTCGAGAGCAAGAAATTTGCATACGGCAGTTAAAGAAGTGAATGAAAAGTATGGAGGAGTCGTTCCGAACACTCCAGTTGAAATTGCGAAACTTAGAGGAGTAGGTCCATATACAGCAGGAGCCATTTTAAGCATTGCTTATGGTGTACCAGAACCTGCTGTAGATGGAAATGTGATGCGGGTATTATCAAGAATCTTATCCATATGGGAAGATATTGCGAAGCCTAAATCACGCAAAATATTTGAGGAAGCAGTAAGGGGACTTATTTGTTATGAAAATCCGTCTTACTTTAATCAGGCATTAATGGAGTTGGGTGCGTTAATTTGTACACCAACATCTCCTTCTTGCTTATTATGCCCTGTAAGGGAGCATTGTCAGGCATTTCATGATGGAACGCAAACAGAGTTGCCTATAAAAACGAAAAATAAAAAGCAAAAATCACTAAATCTTGCTGCAGTTATTTTAAAAGATACAGATGGAAGAACGCTTATTCATAAAAGACCAGAAGCTGGTTTATTAGCGAATCTATGGGAATTCCCAAATATGGAAATTGTTCAAACCATTGAGAGTGAAAAAGAACAATTGAAACAAGAAATGCTGACAAAATACGGAGCGAAAATAGAAGTCGGCGATATGTTAACAAGAATAGAGCATGTTTTTTCTCATCTTATTTGGAATATTAATGTGTACTCTGGGGTGTTATTGGATTTAGAGGAAGAAACGGATCGGTTGAAGAGAGTGACTCAAAAAGAAATTAGTCCATATCCTTTTCCAGTTTCTCACCAGAAAATGCTCAAGTACTTAGAGGATGTGGAGACGGAATAAAATAATTATTGTCAACATACACTCGATTTAAGATGTTGTCTAGATAAGGGAAGCATAAAAGCAGGTAAACGGAAGAAGAAGGCTCTTAAGAAAAACTTCTTAAGGCCTAAATCTTTTTTTAATCTGTTTTGAAGTATCTCTTATTTCTTTAAAATTGAACGAAGAGGTGCTGATTTAATCATAGCTTACTTCTGTACCATGGGTGTAGTCTGCTTCATTTCGATGCAGCCCGCCACGATTTTCAATTTCTTTAATAATATCTTGATGAATACTTTGACCTTCCATATTTAAATAAGGGGTCATTTGCTGTAAGGAATGGTGAAAAAAAGCGAGTTCGCTATTTTTCCACTTTGTTTTTTCTACCATAGATAAATCAGTCATATCTCTACCTACATACATAACAAGCATCCTTTCTATTCGCTAAAGTTTCTATATGTATTGTGTTTATGTTGATTGCGAACTATGCATGGAAGAAGTAAAATGAGAATAAACGGATGGGAAAGGAATTAAAAAAATGACACAAAAAGTAGCGTTAGTAACAGGAAGCAGCCGGGGGATTGGAAAGGCAACAGCCATCCGCTTAGCGAAGGCAGGATATGATATTGTTATAAATTATGCAAGAAGCAAAAAAGCAGCCGAAGAAACTGCAAATGAAATTACCGCATTAGGCAGAAAAGTACTTTTAGTAAAAGCAAATGTCGGTGATGTAGATAAAATTAAATATATGTTTGAAGAAATAAAAAAGGAATTTGGCAGGCTGGATGTTTTCATTAACAACGCAGCATCAGGTGTATTAAGGCCAATAATGGAATTGGAAGAATCTCATTGGAACTGGACAATGAATATAAACAGTAAGGCATTATTGTTTTGTGCACAAGAAGCAGCTAATTTAATGGATGGCGGCGGAAAAATTGTCAGCATCAGTTCATTAGGTTCAATCCGCTACTTGAAAAATTACACTACAGTAGGTGTAAGTAAAGCTGCAGTAGAAGCATTAACACGCTACTTAGCAGTTGAGCTTGCTCCGAAAAATATCGTTGTGAATGCTGTGTCAGGCGGAGCTGTTGATACAGAGGCATTAAAACATTTTCCGAATAGAGATGAGCTGTTAGGTGATGCAGCAGTAAAAACACCTGCAGGCAGAATTGTAGAAATTGATGACATGGTAAATGCAGTTATGTTCTTAGTGAGTGATGATTCTAGTATGATAAGAGGACAAACGATTATTGTAGATGGCGGCATTTCTTTATTAGTATAAGATTGTTAGGCTTTGGCTGAAAAAGAGGAGAGATCCTCTTTTTTTTTGTGTGTGAACGGTATGAAAGTTATTGATATGTTTTTCCAAGAGTGTCATTTTACCTGTTTAGATTCAAAAAGGATGAATCAGGACCAAAATCCAACGAAAAAGAGGGGGAAGTGTCCGATAAAAGGTGAATCAGGACCAAAATCCAACGAAAAAGAAGGGAAAGTGTCCGATAAAAGGTGAATCAGGACCAAAATCCAACGAAAAAGAGAAGAAAGTGTCCGATAAAAGGATGAATCAGAACCAAAATCTAAAATTGGGAATACCGTCCCCTACCTTAGTGCATGAAAGCATTACCATAGTGAGGGATAGGCTCCCGAATGTAAAAAACTTTTTTAGGAGTTATTGGTTAATCAACACGCCTGATGTTTTTTATATTTTTCCCAAAATATAACCGATAAAAAACATTCAAAATTGTCTGTTTTATGGATTAAATTGGTAATGAATTAATGTGGATAGAACCATAAATTCTGGGACAAATTAATGAGCGTGGAGGTGATAGTAATGGCTAAAAAAGCTGGTGTTACACAATCAGGAACTAACATTCAAGAAGTAAAACAACAAAACGCTCAATCTGCTGGTCAAGGTCAGTATGGTACTGAATTTGCTAGTGAAACTAACGTAGCAGAAGTTAAAAAATACAACCAACAAGCAGAAGCAAAAAAATCTCAAAACTCTAACAAATAATTAAGTAAAGCAAAAGGCACTTTCTTTTCGAGAAAAGTGCCTTTTGTTTTTCCTATAATCCTTCCTTTACTCCTTTCACTAAAACTTCCTGTTATTTCACATGCCTCACAAAGAGAGACAAATAAAAAAACATGCCTAACCTAGCTCTTGTGAAAAAATAACCCTTTGCGTCTGAAAGTAAAAACACTTTCTGAGTCAAAGGAACATTTTTCTTCAGAGCTTAACAAGGCGCTTGCGCTTTTCATTGTCTAGCTCCAGCGCCTATCGCTTCGTGTCAAATAACCTGAACGATTAAAAGTAAAAAGCACTTTTATCGTTCAGAACATTTGCATGTCAGCGATTACCAAGGCGCTTGCGCTTTTCTTTTTTTCGACAAAACTTCTTTTTAGTCTACAGAAGTTGTCAAAGGAATATGAAGGGGAAGAACGAAATATTTACTGTAGAAAGAAACCATTTGAATAAAATATTAAATTAGGATGTGTTTTTTCATGGATTTATTTAACGGGTTAGTTGGGGAACAAATGAAAACAATGGATAAACTATTATATTTACAAGGAGAATTAGAAAGATGTGAAGGAATAGAACTGGAACTTCAGCTGTTGCAAAAGGAAACAGAATTAAAAGAGATTCAGATGGATATTCAGAAAATGAAGGAAGAATTACAGGATATTCATCAAATATTCGAACTGCAGACAGAGGAAGTAATTAAGGTGTATCAGGAGAAAGACATGAAAGTATCCACTGGCGGTCAGGTGTTTTGAAATAGCTGACTGCAAATAAATGGACCAATTATCCGTGAATTCTACTTATTATCGGTAGGTTAACTTGTAGAAAAAAGAAATTTTTCTTGCTGAAATTTATATTTTCATGTTTTTTCTAGACCATTGTATAAATTCAATGGTTCTTTTGTTTTAAATTTTCCTTTTAACCGTTATAATATAAATAGAAAAAAGAGGAATTGATCTTTGTTGCCTTTGTCGGGAAAATAATGTTTTTGTGTAGCAGGTTGCAAAGCGCGTCCGCTAATGAAAGTAGGGGAGAAAAATGGTCGTACCTATCGAGGGTGAACCAATACAAATTCATAGCTACAAACATAATGGGCACATCCATCGAATCTGGGACGAAACAACGATACTTAAAGGGACGCAAAACCTAATAATTGGTGGTAATGATCGAACTATTGTTACAGAATCTGATGGAAGAACATGGGTAACTCGTGAACCAGCAATTTGTTATTTTCATTCACAGCATTGGTTTAACGTTATCGGTATGCTTAGAGAAGACGGGATTCATTATTACTGTAACCTCAGTTCACCTTTTATTTATGACGGTGAAGCAGTAAAATATATTGATTATGATTTGGATATTAAGATTTTTCCAGATATGACTTTTAATTTGTTAGATGAGGATGAATACGAACGCCACCGGATTGAAATGAAATATCCAGAAGCCATTGATAGCATATTAAAATCACATGTCAATCAACTGATTCATTGGATTCGCCAACGAAAGGGTCCCTTTGCACCAGATTTTATTGATTTATGGTATGAAAGATATTTAACGTACAGAAGTTGATACGAATTGCAAAAAAAGCTTGTTGATTAACTGGACAGGCTTTTTTATTTTGCTTAAGTAGGTAATAATGATAAAGTGAAACTTTCGTCATCCTTCCCCTTTACATAGCTGGAAGCTTTGAGTTATGTAAGAAACAAATTTGCACAGAGGCACATGAAAAAAAGCAGGTTTTTACGTTTATATGCAAGGAGCAGTTAGAATACACGAAGACTCCTATGGGATTAGCGAGATAGGCGAAGAACCCGCAGGAGCATGCTCCGAGGAGGATCGCGCTCGCCGCCCGCCCCATGGAAAGCGAAGTGTATTCCACCTGCGAAACCACTTTTAAAGGTGGCCTATTTTTTAGAAATGAGGAAATACATGTGGATAGTATAAAGAGATATTTGCAGTTTGTGAAACCATACAAAAGGCAAATAATTGGAACTATTTTTATTGGAATCATAAAATTTGCCATTCCCCTTTTAATTCCTCTGTTATTAAAATATGTTATCGACGATATTATTAATAATAACGGAATTAGCAGCGATGAAAAAATCCATCATTTACTTTTTACAATGGGAATTATGATTGTTGTCTTTGTTGTCGTAAGACCACCGATTGAATATTATCGTCAATATTTTGCACAATGGACTTCTAATAAGATACTATTTGATATTCGTGATCAGTTATTTGCTCATCTGCAAAAACTAAGTCTTAAGTATTATGCCAATACAAGGGCAGGAGAAGTTATTTCTCGTGTTATTAATGATGTGGAGCAAACAAAAAACTTTATTTTAACAGGCTTAATGAATTTATGGTTGGATGGTGTGACCATTTTAATTGCTATCGCGATTATGTTTACAATGAATATAAAGTTAACGATAATTTCCATTATTTTGCTCCCTTTTTATGCTCTTTCCGTGAAGTACTTTTTTGGGAATTTACGGACTTTAACAAGAGAAAGATCACAGGCTTTGGCAGGTGTGCAAAGCTTTTTGCATGAAAGAGTACAAGGAATAGCAGTCATAAAAAGTTTTGCAAGAGAAAATCACGAACAGCAATTATTTAAAAAATTTAATAATCGATTTTTAGCAAAAGCAGTTGATCATACAAAATGGAATGCAAAGGCATTTGCCGTAGTGAACACAATAACCGACATTTCTCCATTAATTGTTATTGCCTACTCTGGGTATCAGGTGGTTAACGGGGATTTATCTTTAGGCGAAATGATTGCTTTTTTTGCTTATATTGAGCGGCTATACAATCCATTAAGAAGGATGGTCAATTCCTCTACCACGATAACTCAATCGATTGCTTCTATGGACCGTGTATTTGAATTAATTGACGAAAAATATGATATTCAAGATAAAAATAATGCCGTTGATTGTGTAAATGTAAGAGGAGAAATAGAATTCAAAAAGGTTGATTTTGCCTATTATTCGGATGAAGCACTTATTTTGAAAGATATATCGTTAAAAATTAACGAAGGGGAAACGATCGCTTTTGTAGGAATGAGCGGGGGCGGAAAATCATCGTTAATCAGCTTGATTCCGAGATTTTATGATGTAGTAAATGGCAGCATTGAATTGGATCGCCAAGATGTTCGTTCCTTTAAAGTTCGTTCATTGCGAGATAATATAGGTATGGTGCTGCAAGAGAATCTTTTATTTAGTGACAGCATTAAAGAAAATATTATGATTGGCAATCCGAGCGCAACAGATGAACAAGTAATGGCTGCGGCAAAAGCAGCAAATGCGCATGATTTTATAATGGAATTACCAGAAGGTTATGATACAAAAGTTGGAGAGAGGGGCGTGAAGTTAAGTGGTGGTCAAAAGCAAAGAGTGGCTATCGCTCGTGTATTCTTAAAAAATCCGCCGATTCTCATATTAGATGAAGCAACGTCTGCGTTAGATTTGGAAAGCGAGCAATTGATCCAAGAGGCAATAGAAATACTTGCAAAAGACCGAACTACTTTAATAGTTGCCCATCGCTTATCAACCATAACGCATGCTGATCGCATTGTGTTAATGGAAAATGGAAGAATCATGGAAGATGGAAGCCATGAGGAATTAATGAAAAAGCAAGGTCAATATTATAATTTATTTCAGATACAGCAGTTAGATAACTAATAAAAAGATGATTGTTAGGCGCTTTATACTTTATTTAACCATTAGGATGGTGAATAAAGTATAGCGTTTTAATGATCATCTTTTTATTTAGC
>JBDNRM010000202.1:0-8395 GCA_047718615.1 Bacillus sp. (in: firmicutes)
GGTTTGAAGACACGATTCATAAAACATTATTAAATTCATTATTAATTGGATTTTTTCACTTTCATTATTTACTACTATTAATGATTTTTACTATTGTTCCCATTTTCTTGTGTTTGTCTTCTTTTGTTGGTTTTCTATCTGGAATTTATTTTGTCACATTTGGCGGGTTTGCTTTATCTGCTTTACTAAATTCGTTTATTTTTAAAAAAGTTTTTCTCAAATATGAAAAAAATTTGCATACTATTGCTTTATAAAAACAAGAAGGATGGTCATGCTGGTCTTTTTTTACCTTACAATATTGACCGCAAAATGAATAGGGAGAGAAGAATATGAAACAATTCAAAGTAGGTATTATCGGTATTGGCGGAATGGCACAAGCGCATATTAGTGGTTTACAAGCTGTTCCCCAATTTACGATTACATCCATTTGTGACATTGATGAAGATAAATTGATTAAAGCTGGAGACCAATTAACTATTTTATCTGAATACAGGTTCACAGATTTTCACCATTTAATAGATTCTGAAGAGGTAGATGTAGTGATTTCCGTCACACCTAATAATTTCCACGCTTCCATACTTGAATACTGCATAGAAAAAAACAAGCCGATTTTAGCTGAAAAGCCGTTTACTTTAAATTATGAAGAGGCGGAGAAGTTGGTAGAGAAGTATAAGAAGAACCCAATTCCCTGCATGGTTGGGTTCAGCTATCGTTATACACCGGCTTTTCGTTTTGTAAGAGAATTGTTAGAAGAGGGGAGGATTGGAAAAGTCCATTGCTTCTCCCTTCAATACCTGCAAGGATGGGGATCCATTTCTTATAAAACTCCTTATGTATGGAGATTTAATAAAGAAGTAACAGGTACAGGAACACTTGGAGATTTAGGTTCTCATATGATTGATATGGCTCATTATTTGTTCGGATCTTTTGATGAAGTATCTTCAAAAATGGCAAGCTTTGTTACACAAAGAAAAAGTATGGATAGTGAAGAGACAGTAGAGTTTGAAATAGACGATTTTGCAAGCTTTCAGGCAAGTATGAAAAATGGTTCAGTAGGTATTTTCCAAACAACTCGAAATGCAATTGGATCAGACAATCAGCATGAAATTTCCATCTTTGGTAAGGAAGGAACCTTACATGCCAGTACAGTTCGGGGAGAAAACGTAGTGTGGTTATATAAAGATGAACAGACAGGGGAGATTGTAGAGAAGAATTTACGAGTGCCGAATCGTTTAAAAGTCTCAGAATGGGAAGATTTTGCTCAAATGCTTACAGGAAAACCTAGTCCCGGATTTCCAGATTTCATGACTGGATTTACTAATCAACAAGTATTAGAGGCAGTCATTCAATCCAATGTATTAAAAAAGACAGTAAATGCTAAGGACCCTTCAACTTGGAAAGCATAAAACGAGTATGTCGAAAGTCAGAAAACTCCCATACAACCAAATTTAGCACCATGAACGATGAAAATAGGCCGTTTGATTAAGTTCGTTGATAGGTTGAAACAGAGAGAAGTCCGAATACACGAAGACTCCTATGGGAATTGCGGGACAGGCGAGAACCCACAGGAGCATGCGCTCAGTGCCCGCCCCATGGAAAGCGAAGTGTATGCTGACTGCGGACTATTCGAGAAAGCCCAAAACCATTTTCAGGACAACCAGAAAACTGCATCCCTTAAGCAGGAGATGCAGCTTTCTGGTTGTCTAGGAAAGTATAAAGGAAATGAGATGGTGGATAACTTAGCGGTTGTGTCCGCATCCGGCTCCAGCGCCTAGCTCTTGTGCGTATACCCGATGCCTCTAAAAGTAAAAGCACTTTTGGAGTCAAGAGAACATTTTTCTTCGGGATAAACAAGGCGCTTACACTTTTCTCATTAGAATAAGTTATTTAAAAATCTGATCAATCTTATCTATTTCCGCTGTGCTTAATTGAACCTCTAACGTTTTAAGATTATTTAAAACCTGATCTGCCCGCTTTGCACCTGGAATAATGGCATCAATAGAGTCTTTTGTTAAATACCATGCCAAAACAATATGAGCAATTTCGGCATTTTTGGCTTCAGCAATAGGTTTTAGCTTTTCTACTTTTTCTAAGTTTTTGATGAAGTTTTCCCCTTGAAAATGAGGCATGTTTGTGCGTAAATCATTAAATGTATCCTCTTTGCTGTATTTTCCAGCTAATAGACCGGAAGCTAATGGAAAGTATGGAATAAAGGATATTTGATTTTGGGCAGTATATGGAAGCATTTCTTTTTCTGCCTCCCGTTGAAGTAAATTATATTCCCCTTGAATAACATCCACATAGCCGTCTTTGTTTGCTTCCTTTAGCTGCTCTAAAGAAAAGTTGGATACACCAATAGAGCGGATTTTGCCTTGATCTTTTAATTCTTTTAAAGCGCCAACTGCCTCATCTTTCGGTGTGGATTCATCAGGGAAATGGATATAGTATAAATCAATATAATCTGTTTGCAAACGTTTTAAACTATCTTCAACTGATTGCTTCAGAAAAGAAGGTGAATTATCCAATACTACTTGATCATCGACAAATTTATGAGCCCCTTTAGTAGCAATCACAATTTGTTCACGATTGCCTGCTTCTTTTATTACTTCTCCAATCAATTCTTCTGAACGCTTTGGACCATAAATAAACGCAGTATCTAAGAAGTTTATCCCATTGTTTAAAGCAGCACGAACAAGATTTTTTCCTTCTTCTTCGTTTAAATTAGGATATAAATTATGCCCCCCGACTGCATTTGTCCCAAGACCAATTGGATTTACATATAAATCAGATTTTCCTAATCTAGTAAGTACACTCACAAAACAGCATCTCCTTATTGATAGATTTCATTATCATTTTAGCAAAATAAGGGAAAAAGCAAAAAAGATATGCACTAGTAAAACGGTTGCTCGGAGTGTAAGGTGTAAGACTACTGTGGAGATTTGCGAGAAAGAAGAAACCACCGCCAGTGCCAACCTGGAGTCTTGGCATTCACCCCGCAAGAAGAGAGTAGCATCCTGGTACGAAAATTAACCTAAGAAAAAAGCCATTTTTTTAAAACCTTATTCCTACTTCAATCGTTCTATTTAAAGAGTGGAAAATAATCCTGAGGAGGAGTTAGTGGGAATCATTTCTAAATCTTTATAGAAAGAAAAACCTGAAGCAGAGCAGATAAATGAAAGCATGGAGAATGGGAGAATATAGATGAATGAAAAAAATTATCTATAATCTATGTTTTTTCACAAAGGAAATATACGACATAAGTTAGTAGTAGTTTTATAGTATTACTTTGGTAATTAAGCTGCCTGTATTGATTTTTCGGTCGATTGATTCCCATGTTTTATTAGTGAAAGTGCTGATTATTAAGAAAGAGAAAACAATATTGTTTTCTTGGAGTTTGAAATTCGCCTTATTTCTAATGATCCCCCTGCGAAAAATGCAGTTTCAGTTCTTTAAAGTTTAAAAGATTTGTCATTTATAACATTATAGTGAGGAGTAAGGATGAGACAATTAGTACGGTTTGAATTATATAAAGTGTTTCACCAAAAAATGATTTACTTTTTAAGTATTGTTTTATTGGGTTATTTAGCAATTTGCATCATCAGTAATGCGAATATTGGAGAAAAAACAAATAATAATAAGCAATATGAAGGAGTGATAAGTGAAGAAGTTGTTGCAATCGCTACAAGTAATGACCAAACATATCTAAAAACAACAAAGGAGCTGGGAAAGTTACCAGCAGAAGTTTTCTACAGAACGTTAGAAAATGTACGAATTACGCAAGAGTTAGAGAATCGGAAAAAAATAATGGAAACCCAGCTTCCTTTGCTTAAGGGGATTGAATATCGGAAAGTAATATTAGAAGTGAAAATACTGGGGGAAATTCACCCGCCTGTTTATTATGCAGATGAAGGGTTAAGAGAAGTGATTTCCAATTCTAACATTATTGCTATGTTTATAGCTTCCAGCATAACTTTAGGTTTAGCAGGAATATTTTCCATTGAAAATACAACAGGTGTAAACCAGTTTATTTTAAGTGCTGAAAAAGGCCGCAAAGAAATTGTTACGGCAAAGGTTATTGCTGCGATTATTTTTACAACGAGTATCTGTTTTGCGTTTAATTTCGCTGCGTTCTGTCTAATAAAAATCAATTATGGTAATTTAGGCTGGGAATCACTCCTGCAATATGCCTATTCATTTCAAGAATCACCATATGCATTAACAATGGGACAATATTACTTTATGCAATTGGGGATCCAACTTATCGCCTCTATTGCTTATTGTTTATTTATTCTGCTGATTTCTTCTTTAGCCAAGAATACATTAATTTCTTTTGTTGTTTGTGGATTTGTTTATATGAACTTTATCTGGATGGAGATGGATGGAGGAGTTGGGATTGCACCGCATATCCTTGACTTTACTTACTATGGTTTAATGAAAGTAAATGATTTGTTCGTTAGATTTGAAGCAGTTAATGTATTTGAATATCCTTTTTTGCTGCCTGTTGCTGCACTTGTGTTTACCCTTATCGTGTCAATTGTCTTTATGAAAATGATTTATGCTATTAACCGCATGAAATATTTAGGATGAAGTGGGGAGCAATAAAAGGATATGTTCAAACATAGTCTGCTGATTTGATGATTACTTGAATTTATCTGAAGTTGATTGATAAAGGTTCACATTAAGAAGATTAGTTTTATGAGTCTTTAATTTTGTTATACTAATAAGACAAATAAAGGGTTTTATGAAAGGAGAAATTATGAAAGAGAATAAAAAAACTAAGTTTGAGTCTATTGATGAATATATCGTAACATTTTCTCCTGATGTTCAGGATATTCTTAATAGATTAAGAAGGGTTATTAAAGAGGCTGTACCAGAAGCAGAAGAAAAGATTAGCTACCAAATGCCTACATTTGTATGGCATGGGAATCTGGTACATTTTGCTGCGTATAACAAACATATTGGATTTTATCCCACGCCTAATGGGATAAGTGCATTTCAACAAGAATTATCAGCATATAAAGGTGGAAAGGGTTCTGTGCAATTTCCATTAGAAGAGCCGCTGCCATATGAATTAATAACCAAAATAGTCAAATTTAGAGTAGAAGAGAATAGAAAAAAAGCCGAAGCAAAGCTAAAAAAGAAGAAATAATCGTATAAAAATGCTAAAGTCTTTCGATAGTATTTAAGGAAGTTGTTTAATAAATGCTAAATGCTCTAGTTCCAAGTCACTTTGTGTTTTAGGATCTGGTATTGGAGAAGGACCAATCGCTATTAGTCTAGCCAATTAAAATTTATGCATACTATAGAAGTTTCGATTTCATTAGTGGCAGTATTTGAATCTATCTCAGCAAATTTAAGGTGTTTCGTATGAAATGTTGCTTGCCTGTTCAACTGCTTTTAGCTGCGATTTGCCTAGGGTGATCGCAGCTTTTTTCGTTACTGTAAAGCGAGGTGAAATAGTTAGAATTATACAATATGTGATAGAATTATATATAATAAAATTAAATGATAGGAAAGAGTGTTTTCGCATGAGTTGAATGGGAACTAGTAGAGTCTTTAATACGAAGCATTTACCTTTTCATTTAACACAAAAGAATGATAACGTTTACTTTTTATCTTAAAATAGGAGGGAAATAGATGTTTAGCTTAGAGGGTAAAGTGGCTGCTATTACAGGAGCAACGAGAGGCATTGGTAGACAAATGGCTATAGCATTAGCGGAAGCAGGAGCAACGGTAGCTTTACTTCAACGTAATAGAAATGACCTTTCTGTAAAAAAAGAAATAGAGGCATTAGGGCAAGAAAGTATTATTGTTGAATGTGATTTAGAAAATCAAATGCAAGTAAAGGAGGCTATTCCAACGGTTGTTAAGGAACTTGGAAAAATTGATATTCTTGTTAATAATGCCGGCATCCAGCGTCGTTCACCATCTGTAACATTTTCCGAAAGGGATTGGGATGATGTAATCAATGTGAATTTAAAATGTGTTTGGCTATTATGTCAGGAAGCAGGAAAATTTATGGTATCTCAAAAAAAAGGAAAAATTATTAATATGGCTTCATTATTATCATTCCAGGGAGGTTTAACGGTTCCAGCTTATGCAGCAGCAAAAGGAGGAGTAGCACAATTAACAAAGGCTTTGGCAAATGAATGGGCAAAAGAAAATATTAATGTTAATGCGATTGTTCCTGGATATATTGCAACAGACATGAATGAAGCGTTAATTATAGATGAAACAAGAAATAGACAAATTCTTGAACGTATTCCTGCTGGTCGTTGGGGAAAGCCAGAAGATTTTAGTGGGACAGTCGTATTCTTAGCGTCCGATGCATCTAATTATATTCATGGTCATTTACTAGCAGTAGATGGTGGGTGGCTAGGCAGATAAAAAATAGAGATCTATTGATTAATTATGCAGGTTTCTTTTTTAGCAAAACTTCTTGTATTTAAAGAGATATTTTCTTAATCTCCATGCTTTCTTTTATATTATATGGTAAACTCTTTTTCAGAGAACTCTATTTGCATACATACATTAGTAGTTTATTATGGACAGCAGACAAGTTTATTACATCTTATGAAAGAGAGTGTGACGAAATATCATGCAAGAAGAAACATTGTCGAGAGGGTTAAAAAACAGACATGTACAGCTGATCGCTATTGGAGGAGCTATTGGAACGGGTCTATTCCTTGGAGCAGGAAAATCGATTCATTTAGCAGGTCCATCTATTTTATTTGCTTATATCATTACAGGTATTATTTGTTTTCTAATTATGCGTGCACTTGGTGAACTGCTTTTATCTAATTTGCAGTATCATTCGTTTGTCGACTTTGTAAAAGACTATTTAGGGAATATGGCCGCCTTTGTAACAGGATGGACGTATTGGTTTTGCTGGATTTCCATTGCGATGGCAGATTTAACAGCTGTTGGTCTTTATACACAGTTTTGGTTTCCAAATGTACCACAGTGGATGCCGGGATTAATTGCTCTTGTCATTTTGCTTATTATGAATCTTGCAACGGTGAAGCTTTTCGGTGAAATGGAATTCTGGTTCGCCTTAGTTAAGATTATTGCTATATTAGCATTGATTATTATCGGAATATTCATGATTGTGAAGGGATTCTCCACAGATGTTGGCACATCTAGCTTTGCGAATTTATGGAGCCATGGAGGCATGTTCCCAAATGGTATGCATGGATTTATTCTATCCTTCCAAATGGTTGTATTTGCGTTTGTTGGAATTGAGCTTGTAGGTCTTACAGCTGGAGAAACAGAAAATCCAGAAAAGGTTATTCCAAAGGCGATTAATAATATTCCAATTAGAATTTTAATTTTCTATGTCGGAGCACTTATTGTTATTATGAGTATTTATCCATGGAATGCCATCGTTCCAACAGAAAGTCCATTTGTTCAAGTATTCTTAGCGGTCGGCATTGCAGCTGCAGCGGGGATTGTGAATTTTGTTGTATTAACATCTGCAGCCTCTGCGTGTAACAGTGCTGTTTTTAGTACAAGCAGAATGGTCTATTCCTTGGCAAAAGAAAAAAATGCTCCTGCACCATTGGCAAAACTAACAGGAAGCAAGGTACCTTCCAATGCATTGTTTTTTTCCATTGTGGTTATATTGATTGCGGTTATTCTTAACTATGTAATGCCAGAAGGAGTATTTACGCTGATTACCAGTATTGCTACTGTTTGTTTTATATTTATTTGGGGAATTACCGTCATTTCTCATTTGAAATATCGTAAAACAAGACCAGATCTTGCTAAAGTAAATAAATTCAAGCTGCCGTTTTATCCGTTTTCCAATTATTTAATTCTAGCATTCCTTGCATTTGTATTAGTTGTACTTGCACTTGCAGAAGATACCAGAGTTGCCTTGTTCGTAACCCCTGTATGGTTTATCTTGCTAATCGTCATCTATAAAATTCGTACAAAAGGGAATGTAACAAATAATAAACCGGCGTAACATATAAGAAGAAAAAGGAAGCTGGGACATAAGTATTTCAGCCGAAGATAAACCCGAACCATGATACGAAGATGTGAAAAATATTTCGTATCATGGTGTGGGTTTTTTATTTATGTAAAAAAGAAGGTTTGTGGTAATCACCCGCAGCCTGCATACACTTCGCTTTCCATGGGGCTCGGCTTTAGCCGCTTCGGCCCTTGGCCTACAGGGCCTCAGTTTCCTCCCAGCGGAAAGCGAGTGTTTGTAGCGCAATGGAACAACATAGTTTTTAAACTTAACTACTCAAACTTCGCACCATCAAATTCGTTTGCAAGTCTTGATGTTATTCGGTTTAGAACAATAAAATGGGAGACTTGTTTTTTATTGTGGGGTTTGCTTTCCACTACGGGTTGCTTCGCTTTCCGCGGGGTGGGAGCTCTGAGCCTCCTC
>JBDNRM010000203.1:0-8364 GCA_047718615.1 Bacillus sp. (in: firmicutes)
GTTTTCACCAGTTCAACGACAGCAACTAATGAATCAAAACGGCTTGATTGGAGTGAAAGGTGCGAGACTCCTGTGGGATTAGCGGGTTAGATGAGACCCCGCAGGCGCTTGCGCCGAGGAGGCTCATCGCACGCCCCACGGAAAGCGAGCATCCTGAAACGGAAAGCAAGGCCCCTACTTTGAGTAGTTAAGTATTAAAAACTATGTTGTTCCACTTCGTTTTTAAAGGCTGTTTTCTAAAACTTAATTCTTTTTCCAAGAAAAAATGAAATAGATTTGGAAAATGCAGCAACCTGAATTCACGTAGACTCTAGTGGGATTAGCGAGACAGCTGAGACCCTGCAGGCAAAGAGCCGAAGCGGCTAAAGCCGATCCCCACGGAAAGTGAAGTGTATTCAAGCTACGGATCATTACCACAAATCTTCTTTTTTACATAAATAAAAAACCCAAACGCATGATACGAAATGTTTTTTACATCTTCGTATCATGGTTCGGGTTTATCTTCGGCTGGAATACTTATGTCCCGGCTTCTAATCCATTTTCATCATTTGTCCAAGCGGCCTCGCTTACTAAGCTTTGTCTTTAAACCTTCTGCCATCTTTAGCTATCTAAAAAATCTAATGCTGCAGATGCCAGTACTTTTGCGCCATTCAAAAGTGCTTTTTCATCAATATCAAACTTTGCATGATGATAAGGATAAACAAAACCTTTCTCCTTATTAGCTGAACCTGTAAAGAAATACGTGCCAGGAATTTTTTGTGCAAAATAAGAAAAGTCTTCTGCCCCCATATTCGGTGCTACTACTTGAATATTTTCTTCTGGCAGTACATCTTTTGCAGCCTTTACCATTAATTGATTAAGGTTCTTATCATTTTTTGTTGCTGGATAGCCAAAATGATAATCCAATTCAAAATCAGCACCAAACGCTTTGCATGTATGTTCTGTAATTTGTTTCACCCAATTCGAAACATCTTGACGTACTGATTCATCAAATGTGCGCACTGTTCCCTCCAGACGGCCTTCTCCTGGAATAACATTTGTTGTATTACCAGCTTGAAAAGAGCCTATTGTTAACACAGCTGACTTTAATGGGTCTACCTTCCGACTAATTACTTGATGCAAGCTGCTGACTAATTGTGCTCCAATTGCGATCACATCCGTCGTATCATGTGGGAAAGCACCATGTCCTCCGACTCCTTTAATCGTAATAAAAAAGTCATCGCAAGCTCCAAGCACGTACTCATCATTATGCCAAAGGTGGCCGACTGGCAGATAATTTTCCATATGTGTAGCAAATATAGCATCAACGCCATCTAAGGCACCGTCTTCAATCATTGTTTTTGCACCGCCAGGATCTTCTTCCTCTGCATGCTGATGAATAAATACAATATTTCCAGCTAATTCCTCTTTATGTGCTGCCAATGCTTTCGAGATACCTAAAGCGATAGCAGTGTGGGCATCATGACCACATGCATGCATAACACCTGGATTTTGAGATTTATAAGAAACCTCATTTTCTTCCTCAATAGGCAGAGCATCAAAATCAGCTCGGATAGCAACTGTCTTTCCTGGCTTTGCTCCACGAAGCGTAGCCACAACACCATTACCTCCAACATTTGTTTGCACTTCTAACCCCAGTTTTCTTTGATATTCAGCAATAACACTTGCTGTCCTCTCTTCTTGAAAGGATAACTCTGGGTACATATGAAAGTCTCTTCTGATCTCTACCATTTCATCATAAAGTTCATCTATTTTCTTAAAAACTGTTTGTTTCAATTCTTACACTCCTTTCTTAAATGAAAAAGAATGCTGTTTATTAAGTAAATCTTTTCTTTGTTTTGGTTTCTATTCTACCTAATACGATATCAGCAATGATTGCCAACAAGGCAGCAGGAATGGCACCAGCATAAATTCGTATATCAGATTGCTGGCTGATTCCAGAAATAATTTCCTTTCCTAGTCCACCTGCACCAATATATGGACCAATACAAGCAACGGATACCGCAATAACAGATGCTACACGCAATCCAGCCATCAGAAAAGGAATCGATAATGGAAATTGTACTTTAGCTAACAGCTGAAATGCTGTCATGCCAATTCCAGTACCAGCTTCTAATATTCCTTCATCTACTTCTTTTAACCCAACATACGTATTTCTGACAATTGGCAGCAGGGAATAAAAGAAAAGTCCAACTACCATTGTTTGGAAGCCAAGTCCTAAGTAAAGCAGTAAAATTGCTAACATTGCTAAACTCGGAATTAATTGCAAAATATTTGTTAAAGATAAAATAATAGGTGCTAATTTTTCGAATTTTGCTGCTAAGATACCTAGTGGAATACCTACAAGGAGAGATAGTCCTATCCCGTAAAGCACCATTAATATATGTTCCATTCCTAGTGACATTAAGGTAGAGGAATTCTCCACCATATATTGTCCTAGTCCCTTTAAAAAGTCCATGCTTGAATCACCACTTTAATTTATTCTATCATGCCTTTTTCTTTCAAAAATTCAACTGCTGCATCTTTAGGACTGCGTTTATTGATATCAACTTCGCGAATCATTTTCGTCATTTCTTCTGTGCTTACTAATCCAACAATCGAATCTAAGATTTCGCTAACTTCTGGGTAGTCCTTCACGATTTCATCTCTTGCAACAAGCGATGCATTGTAAGGAGGGAAGAAGTTTTTATCATCTTTTAATAGCTTTAAATTATTTTCTATTATTTGCGGATCAACTGTGTAAGCCGTAATGACATCCATCTCATTGTTTGCAATACCTTTATACATTAAGGAAACTTCCATGCCGCGAACATCACCAAAAGAATAGCCGTATGCCTTTTGATAGCCTTTATAGCCGTCATTTGCCCGTTCTACCCATGCAGAATCGGTACCAACAACAAGCTTTTTAGCAAATGGTTTTAAATCAGACATTGTTTCAATATTATTTTTTTTAGCAAAATCGCCTTTTACGGCAATACCATACATATTCGTAAACCCAATTGTGTCATACCATTTTATATTATATTTATCACCAAAAAGTTTTTGCGCCTGTTCAATCGTTTTTTGTGGATCTGTTGAATACTCCACTTCATTTTTATCAAAATGATTGTTGTATACTTCGCCAGAATAAAGTGTTGCAATATCTAAATCTTTACGCTTAATTGCACCTAAAATCTGAGGACTTGCTTGAATATCTTCTACTAGCTTTATTTCATGATCTGTTTTAGCCTCGACTAATGTTTTAACAATCTGGCCCATTATTTTTGGATCCGTATATGATTGTGCTCCATATGTTAAAACATCTCCACCATCTGCAGATTTCTCTTTTCCACAACCTGCAAGAGCAAGAAGAAGTATTGTTATAAGAGTAGTTACTATTATTTTTTTCATTTTTAAACTCCTATTCTATTTGAATCTTAATTTGTACGGAAAAGCTTTTTTTCGATTTGAGCAAAAATTAAATCAATAATCAGTGCAATAGCCACAGCTACTATTGTTCCAGTAAGTATCATGTAGAAATCGTTATAGCCGATTCCTGCTAACACCAGGCTTCCTAGACCACCAGCGCCAATAACTGCTGCCAATGTTGTCCAACTAATAACATAGACTGTAGTTACACGAATACCTGACATAATATATGGCATTGCGATAGGCAATTCAATTTTTACTAGACGTTGGAACGTACTGTACCCCATTCCTTTTGCCGCTTCGACAATACCAGAATCAATTGACTCTACTCCAGCATAAGTATTGCGCAATAAAGGCAGTAAAGCATACAAAAATAATGCCACCACTGCTGGCTTAAATCCAATCCCCATAATTGGGATCAATATAGCAAATAACGCAATTGTCGGTATAGTTTGGAATATATTCGCAATATAAAAGATACTATTCTTGAGCATTTGATTTTTCATTTTCGTCATATAAATTGCTAGTGGTACCGTCATAACAATAGCCAATGTTATGGCAACAATCGATAATATGATATGTTCATACGTATATCCTAAAATCGAAGCATATTTCTCCTGCCAAAATTCAATATAGTCTGTTATCAAATCCATTTATTGGACACCACGCTTGTTTCCAAATTTCCCATGAAGATTTCGCAATAATTTTTCTTGATTTAGCATACCGATGTATTTGTTATTGAAAGAAATCGGAACTATTGAAACTTTCTTTTGAATAATTCCATCTATATCGTCCGTTTCTTCATAAGATAGAATCGATTTGTCTATAATAGCTGAAACCTTTTCTTCTTTATGAGCCATCGCTTTGTATAAAGTAATCATTCCGATATATCGTTGATTTGTGTCCGTAACAGGAAGAATATCACGTTGCTTTTCTACCATGATATCAACTGCATGCTTCACAAGATCCTCTTCTTTTACTGTAGGATAGCTAGTATCGATAAAATCCGCAACAGTTGACATCTCTTGGGATTGCGTCAATCGATCAGAACCAATAAATTCTTTTACAAAATCATTCTCTGGATTAGCTAAGATTTCAGATGGTGCCCCTTGTTGAACAACCTCTCCATCTTTCATCAGAATAATTTGATCAGCAATTTTAATTGCTTCATCCATATCATGGGTAACAAATATAATAGTCTTTTTAATATTTTTTTGGAGATGGACTAATTCATTTTGCAATTGTTCTCTACTAATAGGATCCAATGCGCTAAAAGGCTCGTCCATTAAAATGGTAGATGGTTCTGCTGCAAGTGCACGTATTACGCCAATACGCTGCTGCTGTCCGCCACTTAATTCTGAGGGATAACGTTTTTTAAATGTTTCAGGTGCAAGTCCAACCATATGAAGCAGTTCTTCTACTTTTTGATTAATTTTCTGCTTATCCCATTTTAAAAGCTTTGGAACAGCAGCGACATTATCATAAATATTCATATGTGGGAAAAGACCAATACTTTGAATAACATAACCGGTTTGACGTCGCAATTCTATCGTATTGATTTGCTTGATGTTTTTTCCATCAATTAATATTTCTCCGTCTGTATAATCCGTCAGTTTATTTAATAGTTTCATTGTTGTTGTTTTTCCACAGCCACTTGGCCCGATTAATACATTAATTTTTCCTTCTTCAAATGTAAGATTAATATCCTTTAATGCATGAAATCCATCTGGATATATTTTGTTCACTTTTTTTAATTCAATCAAAAACTTTCCCCCTCTTATTTTTTCAAAAAATTTATACAGAACAAACTGTATGAATTATACATAATTCCCCATCAAATATACTATACTTTACAAGTATTCCCTTTTTATGATGTAGTACAATATCGCTTAATAGCAGAACATAAAGTACATAATATTCTAGTAATAAAAAAAAATCAATCATGATTAGAAAAATTCTTGACTTTTCCTATTCAAAAAGCAGCTTAAAACTTATGGCTGATACTTTATAGCTTAAGTAATGAAAAGGGTTTCTTATTTTTTGATAAATTAGGACAAAATTTTTTTTGACAATTAACCTATTATCAACTATTCTCTTTCTGTTATTATGCAGAATTAGAAAGATTTAGAAAGAATAAATCAACACTTTTCAATCCGAAACGAACATTTCTTAACAAATTAATACTTGCAAAAAAATCATAAGAATAAAAAGGCTATCATTCTTCCAAAAAATTAGAAGAATGATAGCCTTTTTGTTTGTTATTTTAATTCATCCGGAATAAACCAATAATCATCTTTATTATGTTTTTCTAAATAGGACTTAAATTCATCTGATTGGTACGCATCTGCTACTGCTTTTGCCCATTTTGTGTCTTTATTCGATTTATCTACAACTGCCACCAATTCTAAATGCTTTAAGACATCTTCAGAAAGTAGCTTTTTGGACGGATCCATCTTAGAAGCATAGACGATACTGCCAGGAACTACCCCATAATCTAAATCCTGCAGAGCACGTGGGATTTGAGCAGAATTCATTTCCTTGATTTCTAGGTTGTAAGGATTCTCTACAATATCTTTAGAAGTTGCCTTTACTAATTCAATTCCATCCTTTAATTTTATTAAATTTGCTTTTTGAAGAAGTCCATAGGCTCTAGCTGCATTCGAAGCATCATTTGGTATGCCAATAGAATCACCTTTTGCAATATCATCTAAAGATGTTTTTTTCCCTGGGAAGATACCAGCAGGAACCGTTGGAATCGGTGTTAAACTAGTAAGACTTGCTTTTTTATTATCATTAAAATTGTTCATATATGCCGTATGCTGATCAACATTTAAATCAACACTTCCCTCAGAAAGCGCTATATCTGCTTGAAGTAGGTCACTAAATTCAACATTTTCAATTTTATAACCTTTATCTTCTAAAATAGGTTTAACAGCCTTTAAAAAAAGTTCACTGTACGGACCTGGTGAAGTTCCTACTTTAATAGTTGTTTTTTCTCCTGATGAATTAGCTGCATTTTTTCCACAGCCAGCAATAATAGTAGTTAAAATTCCTAAAATGACAAATAATACAGTCAGCTTTTTCATCTTGTTGTCGTTCCCTTCCTATTCATGTTTTTATTTTCTTGGATAATCTAGTTCCCTATATAAAGCAGTAATAATGATGAAACTATGTATAGATTCATTTCTAAAAAATCGCAAGCATCCTTTTCCAGTCAACGATAAAAAGCAGTCTAACTTTCCAATAGTTGATGAAGATGCTTAGCCACTTAAGGATCTAATATCCTTAGATTCCTTTTTCATCTTAAAGAGATCGTTCCCCCTTTTTAAATGTATCATCTAATTTCCAATTAATTGTATGATAAAATGAATTATACTCTATTATTCCGATAAGTCAAGTAAGTATTAAAATTCACTCCTTTTAACCATAAAAAAACCCCAATCCGCAAAAGATTCTTTAACGAATTAGGGCTGATTTAACAAATGTCTAATTGGGTGTTACACTTTTAAACCATCTATGCAAGCACTCCACAGATCGTTTCACTATTCTCGTCCATCACCATTCTTTTTCAAAGTTATCAAGCAATGTACGTACTTCATCTGTTGATTTCGTGTTCATTAATTTATTTCTTAATTCACCAGCTCCACGGAATCCTTTGACATAAATTTTGAAGAAGCGATGAAGTCCTGTGATTGAACGTGGCAATGCTTCCGCATATTGATCTTGAAGATCAAGCTGCAGTCTTAAAAGATCAAGGTATTCTTTACTGCTATGCTCTTTTGGCTCTTTTTCAAAAGCAAAAGGATTTTTAAAAATACCTCGCCCGATCATAACGCCATCAATACCATATTGTTTTGCAAGCTGCAGGCCAGTTTGACGGTCAGCAATGTCCCCATTGATTGTTAGCAGTGTATTTGGTGCGATACGATCCCGTAATTTTTTGATTTCCGGAATTAGCTCCCAATGCGCATCTACTTGGCTCATTTCCTTTCTTGTACGTAAATGAATAGAAAGGTTCGCAATATCTTGTTTTAAAATATGGGTGAGCCATTCCTCCCACTCCTGAACCTCCTTATAGCCAAGTCGTGTTTTCACACTGACAGGCAGTCCGCCCGCTTTTGCTGCTTGAATAAGTTCTGCCGCAACGTCTGGACGCAGAATAAGGCCGCTTCCCTTGCCTCTCGATGCCACATTAGGTACAGGACAGCCCATATTAATATCGATGCCTTTAAATCCTAGTTCTGCCATGCCAATGCTCATTTGACGGAAATATTCAGGATTATCTCCCCAAATATGTGCTACCAATGGCTGTTCATCTTCTGTAAAAAGCAAACGGCCACGCACACTTTTCATGCCCTCTGGATGACAATAGCTATCCGAGTTTGTAAACTCTGTGAAAAATACATCCGGTCGACCAGCTTCACTTACAACATGACGAAAAACAACATCTGTCACATCTTCCATTGGTGCAAGTACAAAAAATGGTCGTGGTAAATCACGCCAAAAATTATCTATCATTTCAAACTCAAATCCTCTCACTATGGATACATCTTCAAATACTCAGTCAAAAAATCTAAAACCAAATGTTCTACTACTTTTACATTTATATCATGCTTATTAACTTATTTTCAAACAACAATTACACGGTATTTATAATTTGTGAAAATCGTCTATGCTTATTCTAACGAAAATCAGTCTTGAATCATATTTTTATTAAATAAACCTTTCTAACAGCAGGGGGGTGTCTTCATCCATCACTGATGGTTAATTGAATTTATTGTAAAATTAGGGTCAGGCTCCTAATTTCTTGTCCTAAACGCAAGGAAAAAATAATTTTGAAGGTTTTTAAACTTTTTTGAGGAAATAACTTAGAAGACTGATTCACTTGATTTAATGAAAGGATAATTAAAAACTTTTATGCCTTTTCAAGAGATATTTATTCATAATTACTGATTG
>JBDNRM010000204.1:0-8341 GCA_047718615.1 Bacillus sp. (in: firmicutes)
CGAGCCCCACGGAAAGCGAGCATCCTGAAACGGAAAGAAAGCCCCTATTTATAAGAAATAATGTTTGCTAGATTAATCAATCACCCTTTTCTCATTGCTCTAAACCAAGTTATGCTAATACATGAAGAGGAATTTATAACTGCGAAGTTTGAGTTAATCATCAATAAAAGGGTAAAAAAACTCCACTGTATCTTTTTGTTCTAAAAGATACAGTCGGAGTTTTCTGTCTGTTCATCTTACTAGATATTATTAATTATACTTGCTTTCCGTTTCATCGAACGCTTTTTTTGTTTCTTCTAGCTTTTGCTGAATTTCATCATAGCCCTTTTGAAGCGGCTCTTTCGCAGCTTCAACTGCACCTGCCACTTCCTTTTTATCACTTTCTATTTCATCACTTACAGGCGCTTTTTCATTCTCGCTCGACGATTTCACCTTATCGATTAATTCATTTGAATGCTTCGAAACAGCAGTACTTAATTGATCTGTCTTATCTTTTGCAATACTAATAAACTCAGTACCCTTATCCTTAACAGTACCAGAAAGTTCAATTCCTTTTCCTTTTAATTTTGTTGCTTGCTCATTTACATCATTCATTAATTCTTTTCCAGGTTTAGGAGCAAGGAATAAAGCGGTGGCTGCACCAACAACGCCTCCTACAATTGCACCTAATAAAAAGTCCTTTGAGCCTGTATGTTCACTTTCTCTCGTATTAACTACTTCATATTCATTCTTCATAAGTTTACCTCCCAGTATTTAAATTGTTTGGTTATTTCTGCGTTTTGTCTTTACTTTGCGAGTACTCCACTGCTCTTTAATATTCATTGCAATATTGCTCCATTGAACTATTTGAGCAATTTTATCTTGGTTTTTTTCCAATTTTGTTTCCACATTGTTTGTAATAGATTGAACCGAATGATTAAATCCCTTAACAGATTCTCCTACACCTTTTACAGCATCTACCACACCATTTAAGCTTTCTGATTTTTGTTGTATATCTGCTGCTAAAAGATTGGTTTTTTCAAGTAGGACAGTAGTTTCTCTTGTTACACCATCCAACTGTCTTTCCAATCCAGATAATGTCGTTGAAACACTATCCAAAGTAATATGTAGAGATTTTAATGTTTTTGCCAGATAGATAACTAAAACGGCAAATGCGATTGCTATTAAAGCAACACTCCAATATAAAATATCAATCATAATAATTGCACCTCCATTAATAATTTAATACCCAATTTTTTCTTTTATTAAACCACCTCTTTATTATAGAGGGAAAAGAAAAGAGAAACAAATAAACAATTCAAAATCATTTTCCACACGCTGAACGCTATCCTGATTTCTCCCTTTCCTAAATACTTACAGGTGACAATAAAAGTTATGATAATCTTTTTCGTTTTTGTTATTTCAATTCTGTTATTTTGCTTTACCCTAATTCCACATATTTTAACCATTTATTTTTTCTTCCGAAAATAAAATATCCATAAACATATTCGTCATTATTATTTAAGAAAAATATTTTTTCTGGTACAATAATACTTTGAACAACTATTTTTACAAGTGGAGGTACATATGAAAGATCAAAGAATCGAACAATTAGCCAAAAATCTTATTAATTATTCTATCAGACTGCAAAAAGGGGAAAAAGTTTTAATTGAAAACTTTGGATTACAAAAGGAATTAGTTAAAGCACTTATAAAAGAAGCATATGCAGTTGGCGGGTATCCATTTGTATCTTTAAAGGATAATGAAGTGAATCGAAGCCTTTTATTAGGAGCACAAACAGAACAATATGACATGATTGCGAGTTTTGAGGCAAATGTGATGAGCCAAATGGATGCATATATCGGATTACGTTCAGGTGACAATATAAACGAACTTGCAGATGTTCCTGCTGATAAATTAAAAATCGAAGGGGCGTCCATTGGCAAAAAGGTTCATCGGGAGATTCGTGTGCCAAAAACGCGCTGGGTAGTATTGCGTTACCCAAATTCTTCTATGGCACAACTGGCTAAAATGAGTACGGAAGCCTTTGAAGATTTTTATTTTGATGTTTGTAATCTTGATTATGGCAAAATGGATCAGGCTATGGACAATTTAGTTGATTTAATGAATAAAACAGATAAAGTTAAATTAACAGGACAAGGCACAGATTTAACGTTTTCTATAAAAAATATTCCTGCAATTAAATGCTCTGGCCAAATGAATATTCCAGATGGAGAGGTTTATACTGCACCAGTACGCGACTCTGTTAATGGCGTGTTAACGTATAATACTCCTTCTCCATATCAAGGTTTTACATTCGAAAATGTTTCATTAACTTTCGAAAATGGAAAAATTATTAAAGCCACATCAAATAATACAGATCGATTAAACGAGATTTTAGACACAGATGAAGGAGCAAGATATATTGGTGAATTCGCTATCGGCGTCAATCCATATATTCTTCATCCAATGCAGGATATACTATTTGATGAAAAAATTGATGGAAGCTTTCACTTTACACCAGGTCAGTGTTATGATGATGCATTTAATGGTAATCATTCAAATATTCATTGGGATATGGTAAATATCCAGAGACCAGATTATGGCGGGGGTGAAATCTATTTTGATGATGTGCTAATTAGAAAAGACGGAAGATTTGTTCTTCCAGAATTGGCATCCCTTAACCCAGAAAATTTAAAATAAGAATCAAAAACAGAATTACCATTAGATAAAAAGAAATCCACAGGAACTATATTCCTGTGGATTTTTTATGCAAATGAATATATCGTTTCTTTATACAAGAGACTTTTCATAGGCTTCTTGAAATTTTTGTATATCTCCAGCCCCCATAAAGATAACAACTCCATCTTCATGTGTTTTTAACGACTCAATCGTATTTTCAGAAATAATATTGCTTCCTGGAATTTTCCCAGCTAAATCTTGAATGCTTAATTTCCCATGATTTTCTCTGGCAGAACCAAATATTTCACATAAATAAACGGAATCTGCTAAATTTAAGCTATTGGCAAACTCATTTAAAAAGGTTTGTGTTCTTGAAAATGTGTGTGGTTGAAATACCGCCACGATTTCCCGTTCAGGATACTTTTGTCTTGCCGCCTCTATCGTTGCCTTTATTTCTGTAGGATGATGGGCGTAATCATCAATTACAACTTGTGATCCTATGACTTTTTCCGAGAATCTGCGTTTAACACCCTCGAAGGACAATAATCTTTCTTTCACAATGTCGGCATCCAAGTTTTCATAATGACTTAATGCAATAACAGAAAGTGCATTTAATATATTATGGTCTCCGAAAGATGGAATAGAAAAAGTATTATAATACGTATTGCGTACGTACACTTCAAATGTTGTACCTTCAGTCGTTTTCACTACATTTCTTGCCTGAAAATCATTTTCATCATCAAATCCATAAAAAACAACTGGAACTTTTGCTTGAATCTTTTGAAGCTGCTCATCATCTCCACATGCAAAAATACCTTTATTTACTTGCCATGCCATCTCTTGAAATGCCGAAAAAACATCATCAACATTCGCGAAGTAATCTGGATGATCAAAGTCAATATTGGTCATAATTGCATAGTCCGGAAAATAGGAAAGAAAATGCCTTCTGTATTCACATGCTTCAAATGCAAAATATTCTGCACCCTCTATGCCTTTTCCCGTGCCATCTCCAATTAAATAAGCAGTTGGCTTTGCACCTTTAATTACATGTGAAAGTAATCCGGTTGTAGATGTCTTCCCATGTGCACCAGTTACAGCAATACTTGTAAACTGCTTCATAAAATCCCCTAAAAAACGGTGATAACGAATAACAGGAAGGCCTAATTTCATTGCCTCCTCTACTTCTTCATGCGTATCTGGAAAAGCATTTCCCACTATTACATTCATGCCTGGTTTTATATTTTCTTTTTGAAATGGAAGTATGGTTATCCCAGATTGTTCTAAAGCTACTTGTGTAAAAAAAGTCTTTTCCACATCAGACCCCTGTACTTGTAAACCCATATCATGCAGAATTTGTGCTAAAGCACTCATTCCTGACCCTTTTATACCTACGAAGTGGTAAATAGTCATTTAAAGAACCTCCAACTATCGTATATCTTTTAAACAGTATATGACACCAAACTTTATTTTGCTCATAGCATCCAACTCGCTATGTTCCTCTACTCGTTGCTTGCAACAAGAGAATATTTAACTTTTTTTTCCTTCTGCATTCACATTTATTCATTATACCATCTTTTATTAAGAAAAACTATGTAACAATGATATTCCTAATTGAATTTACTTTAATGCCAAAGCTGCTCCTATATATACGGTATTTATTCTGACACTTTACAAGCTTTTCCTAATCCAGTCAATATGCTGAGATGATTATCCATTTATTAAGATCCTAATCCAAATATCTTATAATGGAATGAATAGTCTTGTAAATATTTTCATTAAGCATTTTCTTGAAAATGGATTAACTCTACTTCGGTAATTAAAACATCACGAGGTTTCGTTCCTTTTGCTTCCGAAATAAACGCTTGTTTTTCCATCATATCGATTAGTCTGGCTGCACGATTATATCCGATTTTAAATCTTCTCTGCAGGCTGGAAGTGGAAGCTCCGCCTTGCTCGATAATAAATTCACATGCTTCATAAAATAATTCATCTTCTTCTTCTGTCATTTGTACTTTTTTCAGAAGTTCTTCTTGTTCAAATAAAAACTCAGGTTTTTGTTCGTTGCGAACATGGTGAACGACATCATCAATTTCTTCATCAGAGACAAACGTTCCTTGTAATCGAACAGGTTTCGATGTGCCATTTTCTAAAAACAGCATATCCCCCTTACCTAATAGTTTCTCTGCTCCGCTTATATCAATAACCGTTCTTGAATCAATTTGAGAAGAAACAGAGAAAGCAATACGAGTTGGTACATTCGCTTTAATTAAACCCGTAATAACATCTACAGAAGGTCTTTGTGTGGCAATAAGTAAATGGATGCCGCAGGCCCTTGCCTTTTGTGCAATCCTGCTGATCGCCTCTTCCACATCTGCTGGAGCCATCATCATTAAATCCGCTAACTCATCAATAACAATCACAATATAAGGGAGTTTATTAGCATAACGCTTATGGTCTTCTGCCAATTGATTGAATTTCGTTATATCCCGAACGCCTGAATGTGCTAGAAGTTCATATCTACGCTCCATTTCTTCAACCGCCCATTTTAGCGCAGCAGTCGCAGCCTTAACATCCGTAATAACCGGACTTGCTAAATGAGGAATATGATTAAAGGGAGCAAGTTCTACCATTTTTGGATCAATCAATAAGAGTTTTAATTCTTCTGGCTTTGATTTATATAACAAACTAACAAGCATTGTATTAATACATACACTTTTTCCAGAACCTGTTGCTCCTGCGATAAGTCCATGAGGCATTTTTCTTAAATCAGTAACAATCGGCTTACCCGAAATATCCAACCCTAACGCAACGGTTAAAGGGGACGCTGATTCTTTAAATTCCTCACTCTTTATAATTTCACTAATTAATACTGGTCTGCTCGAATGATTAGGAACTTCGATACCAATTGTGTGTTTTCCAGGAATAGGCGCCTCTATCCGAATATCTTTAGCAGCTAAACTAAGTTTTAAATCATCTGATAGATTGGTAATTTTACTTACTTTCACCCCAGGTTCAGGCTGCACTTCATATCTTGTAACAGAAGGTCCTTGTGTTACATTCACTACTTTGGCTTGTACATTAAAATTGGTTAAAGTAACATTTAGAACTTTCTTCTGTTCCTGTATCCAATCTGCGTTCTCCACATCCAGAATTGGCGGCTGCAACAAATCCATAGATGGAAAAGCATAATAAGGAATATCCTTCTCTTCCTTCTCTGCTATCTTGTTTTCTGCAATTGGGGCTTTTTGTTCTAGAGAAGTTTCTTTACTCTGCTCTGACTTCTTTTTTATGTATTGTCTGTCTTTATTTAACATAAGAACATTAAATGGCAAAGGGCCTCGTTTAGAAGAAGCTTGTTTCGGTTTTGACTCCTCACCAATTGGATCACTCTCTTCCTCTTCATTATGGGAAGAGTGAACCTTATCTTTTGTTTCCAAAGGATACTCCTGTTCTCCGTCCCCTATTATCTCCACTTCTATTTGTTCTTGCTTGCATATTTCTTCTGAAACATCTTCTAACGCGGAGATTTCCTTTTGGTTCTCTTCTACAACAGCTGCAGTTTCCTTTTGGTTCTCTTCTATAATAGATGCAGATTCCTTTTGGCTCTCTACAGCATCTTGCAGTAATTCGGTTTCTTCTATGAAGAAAGTATCTTGTATTCCCTCTGCTGCTTTCCATTCTTCTTGATAATCAGCTGCAGTCCATTCTAAGTTTTTCTGTTCATCATCAGCATCAGCTTCATATGGCTTATTTTCTTCTTGCTGATTAAGTGACACTCTATCTTCCATTTCTAATCCTTCAGATGTTCTCTCATCAAATAACAGCAGATTTTCTTCTCGTTTCGTTTTATCTATTTTCTCTATTTGTCGATCTTCGGTAGTAGAAACAATGTTTTTTATATGCAGGTCTAATTCTTTATTTTCTTTTTTAACCGGTCTATTATACCCATATATTGGAGATGGTGTTTCTGTGAGGCGAAATGGCTTTTTCGCTTTCGTAACACTCTCTTGTGGAGCAGTATATTGTTGATTTTCCTCTTTATCTTGTTTTGTTTGAACCAGATTTGATTGGTTTAGCTGCTTTGATGCTCGATATATTTCTTTGTTCGGTTCTATTGTATATTCTCTTTGTTTTTTTTCTCTTCTTGCTTCCTGTTTTTCATTATCTGGGATAACTGGAAACCGAAACTTGCCTTTTGGGTATTGATAAATAACCTTTGAATCCATCTCTTTCTTCCGATCATTAGAAACATTTGGTTTATGTTCTTCTGTAAAAGATTCCACTTGGTCCATTTCATTCTGATTATCTTTTAATATCTGCTTTACTACTTTCTTGAACCAATTCACTTAATATCACTCTTTCTTTACATTCTCTTTCCTATTTTACCAATATTACTAGGCAATTAACTATTGGTTTTGCCTTCTTTCTTTATCCTACCATATTTTTATGCGTTTTTTTTCAATCCTCATAAAAATACAAAAAAGGTAACTTACCATAAGAATAACAAAAAACTAGTATGCCTCTTTCATAGAATACTGCTCTCCATGAAACACAACTAATTTTGTTAAACAAATATCGTAAGTCACCCTCATTTTAGTTCTTTTTTATTGCATTCTGTTTTCATTCCGAAGTATTTTAAGCATCTTTTTCATTAAAATTTATAGACATTTTATTTTTTTTTATTTTTCCCAAGAATAAATATTGGTTCAAGATTTCCTTCCTCATATAAAAAGGATAAGGCGGTTATCGGAACCCTTCCACTAGCAAAAAAGCTCATGTTCATTTGGGCTAAAATATCGTAGCCTGTTTCATTTTTAATATCAGCAATAATCAATACATCCTGGTGAGGGACAGCCAATGCCATCGTTCCTTCTACTTTTTCACTCATTCCCTTTAAAAAAGCATCATTTAGTATTCTACTTGCATCATATCCATCATGGCTATTAAGAAAATAAAAAGTATTGCCTGCAACAGTATCTTCTTTTAATACAGTCGGTAATGAGCGCACGTTAAATAACGCGATTTCCTTCATTCGATGATGTTCCCATCCTTCTTTTTGCATTATCTGTTCATCAAGCAGCCTGTATGTTGTACCCATATCTAATGCATAAAAAATCCTCGTCTCTGCTGTGTGTTCATCAGTCACAAAAGGGATTTCTTCATTTGAATGAACAGGGAAAGACGTCGAACGAATGACCGGAAAAATATTCTTTTCCTTTCCTTTTAATTCGATATCCTTTTCGATTGCCGTTAGACCTTGCTCAATATAATAAACAACTTCATCAATAGCCTTTTCTTTTTCTACTTCCCATTTTGCGATAATCCCAGGAAGCGTTACTGTTACACCCTTTCCGGATACTTTACTCTCAATGCGAATTTGATCTTTTTTCGAATCAAACCGAAAAATCCTATCATCTGATTGCAACCTTGTTTTTAATAAATCCTTCATTTTACTACTATTCATTTTCATCTATGCACCATTCCCCTTTATAAGTTGGTGTCTAATAATCTTAGTTTTAAGATTTTCCATTCATTTGCACCATTATTAGAATAATTCTTGCCTATATTTATTAAAAGCTCTTGCTTATTATAATGGCTATATCATTTGTTTTCAAAGAGAAGGAAATTAGAAAAGCGCAAGCGCCTTGTTTAGCCCCGAAGAAAAATGTTCTCTTGACTC
>JBDNRM010000205.1:0-8322 GCA_047718615.1 Bacillus sp. (in: firmicutes)
ATTTAATATATACCTCCATCTTACCTATTTTGGTATATTTAGATGTTTTTATTTTACTTTTCTAATCTTTATATTGGAACAATGGATGATAATTGTCGTATCTGAAAACAACAAAATTTCATGTTGTAACTTCTTTTTACTCAACGGAAGGATTTCGTCATATCCCCAATCATCAAGCCCTCTCCGGCCACCAAAAGCAATTTTATTGGGTACGTTCGCATAAACATTTCTCGTAATATCATAATCCATTAAAAACTTACGGACATTTAGCCATTGTATTTCGAATGATCCACCATCCCAATGCTCAATCAGCATTTTAATAGTAGTAGGGTCCTTTGTTTTCCCATTTTCTTGGTTTAAAACCGTAAGAGAAACAACCTTTCCATCATGAAAGGAATTATTCTTTAAAAACTGTGCAGTCTCTTTATTAAATCTAGGCAATAGTTTTTCTATTTCTTTTGCATAGCCTGTTATATCCCAAAGGTCATCACTTACAAAATATCTCATTTAAACATTCTCCTAAAACTTAATTATCTTATTATGACTATCTTTTTGATTAGCTTCCATTACATCATAATATTTTTCCTTATCCATACTGACTCCTCTTTTTAATGATTTAATCTTACGAATCATCGTATCATAGAATAAAACGAAAGATGCGATTGGGAAAGAAAATCGAGACAATAGAAAAGATTAACTATTTCAAAAGGAATACCCACTTCAAAAAATTTTAAAAATTAAAGTGTTTATCCTTTTAATGCATGTTACATTCGATGTGCATCAACAAATGTATATGTAGAAAGGAAGGAAGAACCTATGAAACTTAAAGTCGAAATACTCCCAAACTACCGTATCGCTTACATGCGACGAGTGGGTCCATATGGTCCAGCAAATATGGAAGTCATGGAGAAATTAAAAAAGTGGGCTAATGAGAAAGATCTTCTTAAATCGGCTACCCTATTTGCCATTCCACATGATAATCCTGAAATAACTCCTCCTGAAAAATGTAGGTTTGATGCTTGTATTGTGCTATCAAAGGAGGATCAAATGGATGATTCCATATCTAAAAGTGAACTTACTAGTGGAAAGTACCTTATTTATGAGGTAAAACATACAGCAGAAGATATTCACAAGGCATACGCCGAAATTTTCCAATCGCTACAAAGCAGTGGATATCAAATGGATAACAAGCCGATCATAGAAAGGTACACTTATGAAATGGTTAACAACCATTGTTGTGAAATATGTGTACCTGTAAAATCGTTATCGTTTCCTTTTTCAAAATTCTTGTAATAAAAGCTACGTTTACTTTAAAGAAAACCCACACATGTTGAAAGATACTGGTCAACATGCGTGGGTTTCATGACGGAAACTATTTTTTAAAAAAAATGAATAATAGATGATACATTTCTATAAAAAACAACATCTTATCTCCATAAAATTATTGTAATTAGAACTTATGCTTTCACATGATATCTGCCTCTTGGCACAACTAAAGGGGTCGTGGAAATAGGGTCATTAATCACAGTACAATCAAGACCAAAAATATCTTTTATTAATGTACTTGTTATAATATCTGATGGCTTGCCTTCCGCTACAAGTTTTCCATTTTCTAGTGCAAAAATATAATCTGCATAACGTGCTGACAGGTTAATATCATGAAGAACCATCACAATGGTTGTACCATATTTTCGATTAAGGTCTGTTAGCAAATCTAGAATTTCCACTTGATACGTAATATCTAGAAAAGTTGTCGGCTCATCAAGAAATAAAATATCCGTTTGCTGTGCTAAAGCCATCGCAATCCAAACACGCTGCCTTTGACCACCTGATAACTGATCAATATCATCATTAGCAAACTCTGTGATATTCATAATTTCCATCGCTTCCGCAACCGCTTCATAATCCTTTTTAGTCCATCCACCTAGCAATGATTGGTGGGGAAATCTTCCTCTGCCAATTAGATCCGCTACCTTTATTCCCTCTGGAACAATAGGAGACTGCGGTAAAATACCTAAAACTTTAGCTAAATGCTTTGGAGGAATTTTGCTAATTGCTTTTCCATCCAGCGTAACTTCTCCAGAGGTAGGTTTAATCAGCTTGGCTAGTGTTTTGAGAAGTGTGGATTTTCCACAGCCATTCGCTCCAATAATAACATTTATTTTATTGCTAGGTATTTCTAACTCCACATCATTCACAATCGTTTTATTATCATAACCCGATACTAGCTTTTCGGCCCGAAAATTATGTATCGTTTTCATCTACAATTCTCCTTTTCGATTCATTCGAATTAATAGCAAGATTAAATATGGCGCTCCAAGGATTCCTGTAATAACACCTACAGGGTATCTTGCAACAAATGCGAATTGTCCAATAAGATCAGATGCTAAAACTAAGATAATGCCAACAAGCCCTGCTGGAATAATAGCAGAAAATCCAACACCAACTAATCTTTTTGCAATTGGTCCAGAAAGGAATGCGATAAATGCGATTGGACCTGTTGTTGCGGTAGCTAACGCAATAATAAGAACTGAACTGACAATAAGCACCACTCTTGTTCTATCTGTATGGATTCCAAGTGATGTGGCTGTTTGCTCTCCAAGTTCTAACATATCTAATCGTTTCCCAAGTGCGATGATGAAAGGTGCTAAGATAAGAACTGTCATCATCAGCGGGTAAATATTCACCATTTTCGATCCATTTAGACTACCACTAAGCCATCTCATTGCAGTAGGAATATCATGGTGCTGACCAATAAGCAATAGATAGGATATTAAAGCATTTAGCATCGCTTGAATTCCAATTCCCACCAATATTATTCTGCCAATGGAAAAAGAAGTACCTCTTGAGAATAGATAAATAATTAGTACTGTAGCAAGCCCACCAATAATAGAAGCAATCGAAACAAATGTATCACTTGCATGAAGAACGATAATGCAAAAAACAGCAGCAACACTAGAACCGGCTGTTATTCCGATGACATTTGGATTCGCTAACGGGTTACGAAGCATCGTTTGAAATACAGCTCCGGCAACACCAAAAGCAAATCCAGCAAAAACACCTGCAACCATTCTTGGAAAACGGATGGTCCCCACTGCAAATGATGCTCCTTTTACTTCCTCACCTAGTAGAACACTTGTTACATCCGCAACTGGATAAATAGTGTTTCCTAACATAAGCATCGTACCGCAAAGTGCAAAAGCAATAATTGCAAGTAAGGATGTCACAAGTATAAAACGACGACGTCTCTTTTTTCTACCTACCATAATAAGATTCATTGTTTCATTCATCATAACGCACGCATTTTCGCTTTCATAGTTATTAAGATTAAAATAGGAGCCCCAATAAATGCTGTAACTACACCAACTTCAAGTTCACCAGGGCTTCCCAGCATTCGACCACATACATCTGAAATAGTTAAAATAACTGCACCAGATAATGCTGACATTGGGATAACATATCGTAAATCAGGGCCGATAAGGAGTCGAATCACATGTGTAGCCAATAAACCGATAAAACCAATAGGACCAGCTAGTGCTGTTGTTGCACCACACAACAGTACTCCTCCAAATGCAGCAATAAGTCGAAGTGTTCCAGTTCGTACACCTAATCCTTTCGCTACTTCATCACCCAATGCTAATGCATTAAGTGCTGAAGCGGAGATCAGAGCAATTAATATTCCAACTATTAGAAAAGGAATAAAAACAGAGATAGAATTCCAATTTCCTGCTCCCACACTGCCTACCTGCCAAAATCTAAATTGATCCATAACATTTGAACGGGGAATCATAATAGCCATTACAAGAGATGATAGTGCAGCACTTGTAGCAGCACCCGCTAAAACTAGTTTAAGGGGAGTGGCACCACCACTCCCCATCGAACCAATTCCGAATACAAAAATGGCAGTTATCATTGCTCCAGCTAACGCAAGCCAAATGTATTGACTAGCTGTACTAATATTTAAAAAGGAAATTCCGCAAACAACAAATAATGCTGCTCCTGTGTTAACTCCCAATATACTAGGGTCTGCAATTGGATTGCGTGTGACTGATTGCATTAAAGCCCCAGAAATTCCTAATGCAGCTCCACATAATAAACTAAATACAGTCCTAGCAATTCTTTGACGGACAACATTTGCCCCATGAGACTGTATTTCAGGATGGAATAAACCATCCATTAGTTCATTCCATCCAACTGTACGAGAACCAAATGCTAGAGAAGCCAATACACTTATACCAAGTAACACAATAGAAAATATCAATACTTTTATAAAGTTTTTTGGTATAATTAACTGCTTATTTTCTGAAACAGATGTATGATCCATTTACTTGACTTTACTTACAGCTTCTGAAAGTAATTTTGAATACTCGTCAATAGAGTATTTAATAGAAAGCGGCGTTGGAGTTCCAGCTGCTGCAAGTGGTGTATTATCACCAATAACGACAACAGAGCCTCTCTCTACAGCTGGAATTTTCCCGTAAATTGGATCAGCTTGTAAAGTCGCAAGTGTTTTATCATCACCATATGTTACAAAAATATCTGCATCATTCAGCATATCTGCATTTTCAGCACTTACTTCTAGATAGAAAGCATTTTTATCTTTCACTTGACTTGTAATACTTTCAGGATATTCCATTCCTAACTCAGTAAGAAATTCACCACGTGGATCTACTGGTGTGTATACGTAAAACTTCGATAAATCAGAAGCAGTAATACTTACAAACGCAGCTTTTTTCCCTTTAAGATTAGAATATTCAGCAGCTTTATCTTGAATTAATTTTTCTGTATCAGCAATAAGTTGCTTTCCTTCTTCTTCCATCCCCATACCCATCGAATCATACTTTACTTGGTCACGCCAGGAAGTTATCCAAGGCCCTGTTTGATAAGCAACAACTGGAGCAATTTCACTTAATGTTTCATATTCTTCTTGTGTAATACCAGAGTATGCTGCAAGAATAACATCTGGTTTTGCATCAGAAATAGCTTCAAAATCTAAGCCATCTGTATCTTGAAAAAGATTTGGTTTTTCTTCACCAAGTTCTTTTGCTTTCTCTGCAGTCCAAGGCAGCATGCCGCTATCATCTTGCACCCCATAATTTGCAGCTGAGAAGCCTACAGGCACAACTCCAAGAGCAAGAGCAGTGTCTTGATTTCCCCATGAAATAGTAACAACGCGCTCAGGTTTCTTTTCAATTACTGCTTCACCTAATGCATCTTTAATGGTAATAGGATATTTCATATCTTCTGTATTCGTAGTTTCTTTTTCAGAATCCGTTTTTTTCTCTTCCGATTGACTGGAACAACCTACTATTGATAGCATTGCTACAATTGAAATTAGTAACATTAGTATAAATGGCATTTTTCGATTTTTATGCATATGTAAACCCTTTCTCATCACGTAATATAGTTCTGAATAGTTATAATAACAACTGCTTTTTAAATATAAGAGGTTGTTCAAAAAGTCCGGTAAAAATGACACATCTAATTTCTTCGTTGGCTTCACTTTTCCGCTTCTCACGTATCAATACCATACGCTGCGATGCTCAAAGTGAAGCCGCCTCGAACTTCTCGGTCCTTTTTATCCTCCTTTTTGAACACGCACTATAAACAGGATTGAAAATCAAAACCCACCTCTCTTACTAATGATTATCATTCTCAATTCATAATACTTGTTTTTCTCCTTACTGTCAATTGTCCATAGCCAGAAAAAGACGGCTCTTTTGCATTTTTTTTTGAGAAATAAGGATGTTGAGAACTGTTATTTTAATAAAGTAACATTTCCATCCGCAAGAATTTTCTCTCATCCTACATAAATTTGTTCATTCATTTAAATTATTAAAAAAATTCAAGTTAGTTTTCTGCCTTTATAGAAAAAAAGCAGAGAGGGAAATCCCTCTCTGCTAACAGATGTTTTAATGTTCATCTTGCCCTATTTAGTTCGTATATTAGTAAGCACGAGCAAACCAAACCGTATGTTTTGCTTCCTTGCCACAGTGAATGCATGTGTGCTTGGTTGTCGGTGGGTTAAATGGAATGTTGCGTGTCGTGAATTTTGTTTCTTCTTTCACATTTTCCTCACAAGCATCGTCTCCACACCAACCAGCTAATATCCAACCAGGAATTGTTTCATTTTTTTCAGATTCTGCTAGATGTTGTTTTAGCTGTTCCATTGAATCGATATGTGTGTGCGAATTCTCCACACGGAAAGCTTTTGCTTTTTCAAACAAACGAGTTTGCATGGTATCTAGTTCTTTTTCAATACTTTCCACAATTGATTGTAAAGGTACAGAAACTTTCTCCCCTTCATCACGGGCTTTCATTAAAGCATGATTATTTTCTAAATCACGTGGACCAAGTTCAATACGTACAGGTACACCTTTTAACTCCCATTCATTAAATTTATAGCCTGGTGATCGATCAGAATCATCAAGACGAACGCGAATTCCTTTTGTTTTTAAAACGGTAAAGATTTCGTCTAGTTTCTCTATAATTGCAGGGTTCTTTTTCCATGGACCAACTGGAATCAAAATAACTTGAGTCGGTGCGATTTTTGGTGGTAAAACAAGACCTTGTTCATCACCATGAACCATGATAACCGAACCGATTAAACGTGTGGATGTGCCCCAAGAAGTTGTATGCACATATGTGTGCTTATTTTCCTTATTTAAATAATTAATATCAAATGCTTCCGCAAACTTTGTACCTAAGTAGTGTGAAGTACCTGCTTGTACAGCTTTTCCATCTTTCATCATTGCTTCAATGGAAAATGTATCAACCGCTCCAGCAAAGCGTTCTGATGGTGTCTTTTGCCCATCATAAACCGGAATCGCAAGTAATCCTTCTACGACTTCTTTATAAATAGTTAACATTTGCATGGTTTCTTTACGTGCATCTTCTTCATCCACATGTGCAGTATGGCCTTCTTGCCATAAGAATTCAGAAGTGCGAATGAATGGAAGAGTTTTCTTCTCCCATCGGAATACATTAGCCCATTGATTAATTAATACAGGAAGGTCTCGATAACTTTTAATCCAATTCGAATACAAATGCCCAACCATTGTTTCCGAAGTTGGACGCAGTGCTAAACGTTCTTCTAATTTTTCTCCTGCTGCTTCTGTTATCCAAGGAAGTTCTGGTGAGAATCCTTCAATATGATCCTTTTCCTTCTGGAAGAAAGATTCTGGAATTAACGACGGGAAGTAAGCATTACGATGCCCCGTTTCTTTAAACCGCTTATCCATCTCCGCTTGAATATGTTCCCATAATTCATAGCCATCTGGCTTAAATGCAATACAACCGCGAACAGGAGTATAATCCATTAAATCGGCTTTTTGAATCGTATCAATATACCATTTTGAAAAATTATTTATCTTTTGATCCATCTTCTTTTCCTCCTAAAAAATGAAATAAAATAAAAAAAGCATAAAGAGTCCCCTAGAAAGGACGTCTTTATGCTAATAGACGTGGTACCACCTTAGTTCGACCTTAATAAAAATTAAAGTCCTCTAAACGTTTATAACGAAACGACTCGGTTAATTTTTTGACTAACATCTCCGTGGCAGGTTTCAATAAGAAGCGGTGATATAGCTTTCAGCCAAGACTATATTTTCTGTTTCACAATTCTTATTTACTTGATCACATCATTGATTACCTATTTATAAACTAATATATCAATTTGTTAAACATAATTCAATAAAATCCATACTCCCTTTTCCAATTGATGAAACCCCAGAGCCTCGATCTTCTATCATATACATCGCTATAAGCAATCCGGAACCCTTGTTGGCATAGCCTAGGGCTTTTCTTTCCATAAAAAAAGGCACCTCCAATTGTTTAGACCAGAGTCTAACCATTGGGGTGCACTTCATCATAGCAAAGTCTTTATTTTTAATTCAGAAGTTCATGGTAATTATTCTCTAATTTCTCGTTAGTTCAATGACAGAAGGGTAAGGGAAATGCGCTCTAGTTCTTTTAGACATAAAAAAAAGCCCCTTTAGATAAATATAATCCAAGGGGTGTTTCATCGCATTTTTCAAATTTATTTCAAATAAATTATATAAAAATTTCCTTATATGCTTTTCTTTTTAAAATGAAAGGTTTTGAAAAAGCGAAATAGTAATAACTAGTGTTGTTAAAGAGCCTAAAGATGTTAAAGTTATTATTTTACTAATGCTTTGTTTGTTGGAAGATTTACTTAGTTCATTAATTGCTGCTCCCCATATAAATACGGATGCTAAGATAATAATACTCATATACATATTCAATAAACACTTTACTTTATGTATCTTATACACATCTGACTCTGCATACGATAATGATATT
>JBDNRM010000206.1:0-8196 GCA_047718615.1 Bacillus sp. (in: firmicutes)
ATCTTACAATTTAGTTTACGTATTCTATTATTTTATTTTCTTCATATATATTAATCATCCGTTGAATCTAGTAAAAAAGGAGATTGATATGAGAAGAATATTGCATTTTTATTTTATATCTATATTTATTACAATGTTTAGTAGTATATTCATAGTAAATTATGTAGACTGGAATTTTAAACTGTCATCAAACTTAGTTTCCAATTCAATAAAAATGATTTCAGCTGATGCCTTATCCTTATCCTTATCTAATGAAATAGCACTGTTCAGCTTATCAGATACAAATAAAGATGTAAGAAAGCCCTCTATCGTTAAAGGTATCGTATTAATGACTTCTAGTATTTGGCCAAGTGATGTAAGGACTTATTTAGGTAGAGAGTTAATAGGATTTTCTAGCTTTAATACAGAGATTGCCATAGCCGGCAAGGGAACTGATATAACTACTTTGCCAATAGAATCTCAACCCCCTATAGAAGTTTTATTTAAGGAAAACGATGCAATAGAAAAAGAGCAGAAAGAAACCCAACAAAGTAACAAAGAATCCAATCATTCCATATCTCCTGAAAAAAATAGTGTTGTATATATATATCATTCGCATAGTTGGGAGGCATTTTTACCTCAACTTCCTGGACATAATATAAATCAAGCAGCAAGTCTTGATGAAGATAAAAATGTGATTCAAGTAGGGAAGCAATTACAAAAGGAATTGTTAGAAAGAGGAATAGGAGCTGCACATAGTACGGCAAATGTAACAGAGGAATTAAAGAAAAAAAATTGGAACTACGCTCACTCCTACAATTATACAAGAGAACAAATACAAGAAGTAACAGCAAAAGAAAAATCAATAGTTTACTTGATTGATATACACAGAGATTCACAAACTAAAAAAATAACAACATTAAATTTAAATGGAAAATCGTTTGCAAGATTATTTTTTATTGTAGGCAAGGAAAATAAAAATTATGAGCACAATCTTAAGCTTGCGAAGAATTTAAATGAAAAATTAGAACAAAGGCTTCCAGGAGTAAGTAGAGGGGTTTTTATAAAGAGTAAAGATGAAGGAAATGGAGTATATAATCAAGATCTATCAGGTAATGCCATGCTATTAGAATTTGGTGGAGTTGAAAATAGTCAAGAAGAGCTTGATAATACAATTGAAGTCTTTTCCGATGTATTTAGTGATTATTATAAGCAGGTAGAGAAAGTAGACGGTTGAAGAATCTCTAGTCATGTTTTTAAAATCTCTAAATCTAAAAATTAATTAAAAATTCCTCTACTGTTGCAAGGGGATTTATTTACTTTCTACTGTTTGCTTTTACTGTTTCTAATTTTATCTATAATTCCTGAGTTTTATTGGTATTTTGTCCAACTGGTTCAGCTGATAGATATAAGGCTAGCACTTTCTTAGCAATTTGAGTTGAATATCTACTTGGATAAAATCTTTATCAGTCATTCCCTTATAACATCTCAACAACAATCCTTAATATTTCAAAAAAAATGCATACTTTCTACAAATTTTTATAATAAGATTGTCCATGAAAAGACGAGGGAGGGAACATAATGAAATTAAAAATGATAGGATTATTAACATTCATTATACTAGTATTAGCAGCATGTTCTTCAAAGCAAGATGGGGATATGAGCAGTACGGATAAGGAAAATAACAAAGTAAAGGAAGAAGTAGAAGCAGTTAAATCAACCAATACTGAAACACTTAAGGGGAATGAATTTACTATTGTTGCGAAGGAAGCAACTCATCAATTAAACAATGATGTTAGTGTAAATGCATGGACTTTTAATGGGTCTGTACCTGGTTCCCAGATCCGTGTAATGGAAGGAGAGAAGGTTAAGATTCATTTGAAAAATGAACTTCCGGATCCTGTATCGATTCATTGGCATGGAATCACTGTTCCAAACAATATGGATGGAATTCCAGGTGTAACACAAAATGCTGTTAAACCTGGTGAAACTTTTACTTATGAATTTACACCTAAAGATCCAGGAACATATATGTACCATACCCACCAAGATGGAGTTAACCAACTTGACAAAGGGCTATATGGTTCTTTTATAGTAGAGCCGAAAGAAAAAACATACGACCGTGATTATTCCCTCATGCTTGACGAATGGATGAGCAATCCTGAGGAAGCGATGGACATGGGAGACAGCAATGATATGGAAGGTATGGATATGGGGAATGATAATAGTGGAGACAAAATGATGGACGATATGAGTGCGTATGACATCTACACTATTAACGGTAAAAGCGGTGACAGCGTAGAATCTCTTAAAGTGAGAGAAGGAGAAACAGTAAGAATTCGTTTAGCAAATATAGGATACATGACCCATAAAATGCACCTTCATGGCCATAAGTTTAAAGTAGTCGCAATTGATGGTCAGGAATTAAATAAACCAGAGGAAATAAAAGATGAATTAATATCAATAGCACCAGGTGAGCGGTATGACATAGAGTTTGTTGCTGATAATCCTGGTGAATGGTTGCTTGAATGTCATGGAAAGATGGAAGGTACAGATGGAATGAAGGTAAAGCTACAATATGAAGGAAGTACAAAATCAACCGACAAGTCCAATCAGGAGAAGGATCTTCCAGAATTCACCTACACGAATTACGGCTCTAAAAAAGAAAGTGAGTTCACATTAAATCAAACATATAATGTGGAATATACAATGAATCTTAATACAGAAATGAAAAATAATGCATTAGCTTATACTATCAACGGAAAAACTTTTCCAGACACTGAGAATATTAATGTAAAAGAAGGAGACCTTGTAAAGGTAAAACTGGTAAATAATTCGAAGTCCGACGACCATCCAATGCATTTGCATGGGACGTTCTTTCAGATATTGAGTAAAAACGGAAAACCACTTGAAGGTTCACCTATAATAAAAGATACGGTTAATTTAAAACCTGGCGATGAATACGTAATAGCATTTAAAGCGGATAATCCCGGGAATTGGCTATTCCACTGTCATGATTTACATCATGCTTCAGCGGGCATGGTAACCCAGGTGAAATATATGGACTTTAAGCCTGATTTTATACCGGATGAGAATGCAAAAAACAAGCCAGAATAACCTAGATTATAACTAGAAAAATGCGGCCGTTATTGGTCGCATTTTCCTTAACTTTACAATTATAGCACTCTTAACAATTTGTAATCTCGTTCAATATAAAAATTCAAAGAGGTGAAGTAATTATGGGGAATATTCAACCGTTAGATAGGGTTGCTTTTGAGATAGGACCGTTTACCGTTTATTGGTATGGGATAATTATAGGAGTAGGTTTATTATTGGGATGGCTACTTGCAACAAGAGAAACCAAAAAACTTGGTCTTCAGCAAGATACTTTTTCTGATCTTTTACTTTGGGCGATTCCAATATCTATTATCAGTGCAAGAATATATTATGTTGGATTTAAATGGGATTATTATTCAAATAATCTTGAAGAGATCATTGCAATATGGGAAGGCGGTATTGCGATACATGGGGCTTTAATTGGTGGAGTAATAACAGCTTGGGTATTTGCAAAGAAAAGAGGATACTCCTTCTGGCAATTAGCTGATATTACGGCACCAAGCCTTATTCTCGGTCAGGCAATAGGACGTTGGGGAAACTTTATGAACCAAGAGGCTCACGGTACAGAAGTAACAAGAACCTTTTTAGAAAATTTGAACTTGCCAAATTTTATTATTAATCAAATGTATATAAATGGTGCATATTACCATCCAACATTTTTATATGAGTCCATTTGGAATATTTCTGGATTTGTTCTCTTAATTATTTTTAGGAAATTTCAACCAAGGATAGGAGAACTGTTTTTAACCTATATTGTTTGGTACTCTATCGGAAGATTTTTTGTAGAAGGATTAAGAACCGACAGTCTAATGATTGCAGATACAATGCGAACAGCACAATTGATGTCCTTAGTTCTCCTTGGAACAGCCATCTTTCTATTTTGGTTCAGACGAAAAAAAGGATATGCAATTTATCGATATTCAGAAACTGTGAAACAATAGCTTAATGGAATCATTTTAGTATTGAGAGGAAATCAAGCATTTGAAAAACTGATAAATTTATAAATAAACACAATGCTGACTAGTCTTAATTTCAATTATAGAGATTCAGAAAAAACTCCTATGCAATAACCAGGCCCTGTTAGTTTATCAGGGCCTGGTTATTTATTTTAATTAAATTATTTAGTTGAAAATAATAATCCTTATTAAGCTCTCCTTTAAAAACTATTCCGATACCAACTGCTATAATCGTAAGTATAATTCCAATTAAGGAAGTCTTATCTATTGTATTCAACTATCTTATTAACATTTATCATTTTATTTTTTTATAACGAATTTGTTGCTTTATTTTAGATATTGCTCCTATTGCAAGTAAAAGGGGTTTAATTTACTATTGCATATGGTAAGTATTAATAACTAATTATTTCTTTTTCATTGTTTTTATAAAAATAAATAATAGTAATAGGATAATAGTGATATAAATAATATTCTCCTCCAAGAAAGCTGATTTTATATTTAACACCTTATTTATAGAGTAAGCTTCAATAAATAAGGAAGGAATCTTCCCTATTGTGCTGGCAATAGTATAAGGAACAACCTTAATCTTACTAAGTGCTGCAGCTAGGATAACTACTCCTGACGGAATAAAGGGAAGAATCCTTAAAAGAATAATCAGAATGATCGCTTCAGTTTGAGAAGCACTCTGCAATTTCTTTAAAATTTTACTTTTACCCTTACTATGGGAACTTAGTTTGTATATTCCTTTTCGATACAGAATAAAACTAAATACAGCTCCCAAGGATTCTCCAATTATGGATATCATCAACCCTTTTTCAAAATCAAAAAAACTTATATTTACCCCAGTAAGAAAGGCACTAGGAAGGAATCCAAATATGGCAATTAATATGTTCAAACTAATGCTAATAATACCTACCAATATAGGATTTGAAGGTAAATGATTAAGTAGATAATCTGTCAATTAATGTCCTTTCCGGTCCATTTGTACCCAACTCCCCAAACAGTCAACAAGTATTCTTCAGCGGAAAATCCAGATTTTCGGAGTTTGTCACGTAAATTTCTGATATGGGAATCTATCGTTCGATCTTCTGTGGTCACACCATGCCCCCAAATAGAGTTTATTAAATGATCTCTTGTGAAGACTTTATTATGATTTTGAAGAAAGAGGTTCATCAATGCAAATTCTTTTGGAGTTAGCGTAATTTCTTTCCCTTGGTATTGTAATTCGAAAGATTCCTGATCTAATATAAGTCCTTCAAAAAATAATTTTTCCATACTTTTCTTGTTTCTTCTTAATATGGCTTCTATTCTTGCAACAAGTTCTTCTCCATCAAAGGGTTTCGAAATATAATCATCTGCACCAATGTTTAAGCCTTTTACAATATCTTGTTTTTCTGTTCTTGCTGTAAGCATAATAATAGGGGTGTCCCATAATTTTTTTATTTCTTTACATGCTTCCCACCCATCCATTTCCGGCATCATTAAATCTAGTAAGATTAGGTCAACTGGATTGGATTCTAAATAGATGATGGCATCAATAGCGGAACTCATCTTCCTACATTTATATTCCAAAGGGGATAGGTAAAGGGCAATCAAGTCTAACATTTGTGGTTCATCATCTACTATTAGAATAGTTTTCATTATTTTTCAGCTCCATTATTATGAAAAGTTAAGATAAAGGTTGTACCGCTATTTAGTTTGCTGTGAACATTTATTGATCCACCTTGAGCGTATACTAATTCTTGAACAATGGCTAATCCTAGGCCTGTTCCACCTAAAGATCTTTTCCGAGACTTTTCCACTCGATAAAATCGATTAAAGATGTAAGGAAGATCTTTTTCAGGTATGCCTTTCCCGTTATCCTTAATCATGATTTCAGTTGTTTTCTTACTTGGATTGACGGTAACCAGCGTTTTACTGCCGATAGATGAATACTTGATTGAGTTATCCAATAAATTGATCATAATTTGTTCAAGCCTTGATGGATCTGCATATAAATAAGTCATTTCTGGGCAACGGACTATAAGACTCATATTTTTCTCCTTAAATGCAGGGGATAGCTTCAGTTCCATTTTCTTCAGCAAATCATTAAGTGAAATTTTTTGTTTTTGGATGACAAATGAATTTTTATCAATTTTCGCTAAAGCAAATAAATCTTCAATTAAAGAAGAGAGACGATTTGCTTCATCTACTATGATTTGCAAATATTTCTCTTGGTCTTTGCTGGCAAGGTTCCTTGTCATAACAATATCTGAATACCCTTTTATATAAGTCAAAGGTGTTCTAAGCTCATGGGATATACTGGCTAAAAAGTCATTCCGTTCTTTTTTTAAATAATTTAAGTCTTGTGCAAGTAATTTTATGGATTCAGCCAACTCTCCTAATTCGTCGTTTCCTGTTTTCGGAAGGGTAACGGAAAAATTCCCCTTACTGATTTGATAGGTTGCTTCTTTCATTTTCACGAGTGGCTTCGTAATGGCTTTTGTTAAGATGATAATGACGACAAAAGTTAGAGATAGCGCAATTAAACCAGCAAGTAAAAAATGTTTATTTAATCTTTCTATCAATGATTGGATAGTCGTAGTCTCTTGATACATATAAACATAACCAAGAATTTCTTTGTCAATTTTAATAGGACTTATGGTAATAATATAAGGTCTATTTTCCCAATCATCTTCTACTATTTGACCTTTCGCAGCAATCTTTGATTTGGGTTTTTTCAAATATTGTTGAATTAGATTACTTTTGAAAGAGGAACCTAATATTTTACCTGAAAAATCAGTAATAACCACATCAGTTATAGCCTCAGATTCCATTAATGTAACATGACCAATGGTTTCTTTATCAAAATGATTTTCGAGAATATCACGGTGAGAATTACCTCTTGCCTGTAAGGAAGATAATTCTTCCTCTATTCTCGACTTGACTATAGCATTATGCAGGAAGAAGAACATAAAAGTTTCAAGTCCAAAAATAATTAAAAAGAATACGATGCCTAATTTTATGGAGAGTTTTTTCAATCTTTATCACCCTAATTGGAATTTAATTAATTTAAGTAATAGTACATTAATAGTTTGAAGATTTTATGCAGAAAAGAAAACAATTTTGTTATTTAAGCTTGTCACACTCGTTTATAATACATCTAATTAGCTTGTGTCAATGTTATACAATTGATGTGAAGCGGTATAAGAGAATTTTAAAAATGAATTTCAGAAATTCTGCTTTTGGAGTTTCTTTAAATAGGGTGATTAAATTGATTTAATTAATAAACCTGACTGAACACTAAATCAAAAGAGCTTATTCCTTAAGTAGAATAAGCTCTTTTGGGAGTTGAAAATATAAATATCGTTCATTTTTTTAAAAACTTTATTTAGTAGCTGACAGTTCATTTTCTGTTAGCCATTTATGATTTTTAACTTTTTCTCCGCCGGAAGTCGGAGTGTAATCAACCATGTACAAAGTGCTTTTTTCGGCTGAATCAATTTCAGCGGTTGCTCCCTTCATACCTTTCATATGATCTGCCTCTAAAATAACTTCCGTTCCAGGTTCGAAAGATTCATCGCCTGCATCTTTAATATCTTCTTGAACCACCCATTTATGATTTTCCACTCTTTCTCCACCAGTTGTTGGAGTATAAGAAACAGCATAAATCGTCGTGTCATAAGCACCGACAATCGTTGCTTCAGCACCCTTCATACCTTCCATGTGTTCTGCATTGATTATCGCTTTACTCCCAACTTTATATGTTGGATTTTCTGCTACTTTCATACCTTCTGGAACTTCCTCAGGGTTAGATTGATTCATGTCCATATTACTATGATCCATGCCTTCCATGTTCTCTTTATTTTCTGAACTTTCCTTATTTTTATCATTAGTGTTGGAGCAGGCTCCCAATACTAAGAGAAGGCTCGCAATTAGTAATACTACTGATTTTTTCACTCTTTTTTTCAACATGTTAATAATTCCTCCTTTGTTATTTAACAATATACCAAGAAATTGTGCAGAAAATATGAAGTAAGCTAAACAAATGGAAAAAAAAGCACAATAGTCTATTTATCTCCATATTTTGAGATTTTTATAAATGTATCTTTTTTCCAAAAAAAGAATAGAAGAGTGGGAAAAACTCACTCTTAATGTGTTGTAT
>JBDNRM010000207.1:0-8192 GCA_047718615.1 Bacillus sp. (in: firmicutes)
ATTCCTTGCGAATGTTTAACATCTCAATTACATACTCCATTCGTTTCACTCCTTTCTTATACGGAAAGCACTCTGTTATTCTATAAAAATAACAGAATAGCGTTTATTCATGACAGAGAAGGTTATTTTTCCTTCCACCCCTTATGTATCATTAATATAATTTAACCCAAATAGAATTTTTTATAAAAAATAGAATAATTCTTCTATTTTTTAATGAAAAGCTCTATATTTAATCGTAAAAAAGGAATAAGTGTTTGCAAACCAAATCACTTATTCCTTTCAAAGTCATTATGCTTAAAGAGCTTGTTCGAAAATCTGCCGTTTAATGATAGACTTTCGAACATCTATAATAATCCTTATTTAGCAGGTTTATCAGGAACAGTGTATCCACCGTTTTTAATTTTGTCTGTCCACTCTTTAACAGCAGCATCAATATCTGCTTTATTTTCTACCTCAGCATTAATTGCAGCAAGTCCTACTCCATCTTCCTTCAATCCATAAACAAGGGATTGTCCGCCAGGAAAATTGCCATCTTTCGCTTTTTCAGAAATATCTTGTACTGCTGTAGCTACACCTTTTAATGCAGATGTTAATACAACATTATGCTCTCCAACGACACCTTCAGAAGCTTGATCAGAGTCAACTCCAATTGCCCAGATATATTTAGAAGCATCTTTTTCTTTTAATTCGCGAGCTTCTGTAAATAATCCAGCACCAGTACCGCCTGAAGCGTGGAATACTACATCAGCACCTGAAGAGTACATTTTACTTGCAATCGTTTTTCCAACTTCTGGTTTATCAAACGCACCAGCATATTGAACTTCTACTTTTGCAGCTGGGTTAGCAGCTTTTACACCATCAACAAAGCCAGCTTCAAAATGGCCAATAATATCGCCTTCCATACCGCCAATAAAACCAATTTTATTTGATTTTGTTGTTAGGCCAGCCGCAATACCAGCTAGGAAAGATGCTTCTTGTTCTTTAAAAGTGATGCTTGCAACATTCGGCTGATTGATTACAGAATCAACAATAGCAAAATGAGCATCTGATTGTTGTTTTGCGATTTCTTCCACCGCACCAGACATCATAAATCCAATTCCAAATACTAAATCATTTTTTTGACGAACTAAGCTGTTTAAGTTTGTAGCATAATCAGCATCAGATTGTGATTGTAAATAGTCGATACCATTCCCTTTTTCTAGACCGTTTGCTTTACCGAATGCTTGTAAGCCTTCCCATGCCGATTGGTTAAATGATTTATCATCCACACCACCAACATCTGTAACCATGGCTACTTTGAATGCATCTTTCTTGTCTGATGCTCCTTCATTATCGTCTTTTTTACCACAAGCCCCGAGGACAGTCCCAGCAGCAAGTACTAGTGACAGCGCTAAACCTAATTTACGCTTTTTCAAGGTTTGTACCCCCTAATAATATAGTTGTTTTATTTGTCAAAGCAAGAATGCATTTACGATAGATTTCTAGAAGGCTACGAATAAATTCGTTTTCTTAATACCTGAAAACTAAACTTATCCGCTCTAAAGTAATTTACCGAATAAAGAATTGGTTCATCGTTTTCATTAAAATGCATTTGCTTTAAAACAAGCAATGCAGTTTCTGGTTCGCATTGTAAGATGGGAGAAATCTTCTCATGGTATCCAATCGGTTCAATTTCAGCAACAGCGTATGTAATATTTATTTCTGTATCAGATTCTAATAGCTGAAAAATCGATTCTTTATCATAGCTCATGCCTTCTGGTAAAATCTTTTTTGGCAGCTTGTCCATACAATAAACTACTGGTTCGCTATTTGCTGTTCGAACTCTTTCTATAATTAAAAACTCTTCCCCATCGGAACAAGAAAAACGACGAATGTCTTCTTCGGTAGAACATTGAGTATTTGAGCTTAAAAAAATGGTGCCTGGATTCATGCCAGCATGACGTATCATGTTCGTTACACTGTTTAGCTGTTCAATGCCTGATTTAAACATAGGCTTACTAGTAACAAATGTACCAACTCCATGTCTTCGAATGATGACATTTTCGTCTTCCAATGTCCGCAGCGCCTCCCGTAAAGTGGCTCTGCTTACCCCTAGTGTTTTTGCAAGTTGAAACTCAGAAGGCAATTTTTGTTTCTCTTTATAAATTCCCTTCTCCATATCACATTTTAGTCGATCGACTACTTGCAAGTATAAATGTCTTGTATCAGGCTTAATTAGCATACGAGCATCCTCCAAACAATTTCTAAGACATCAGACCTCTGATGTTCAATCATTCCTACTAATCGAAAATACTATAACACTTTTTCTAGAATAAATAAATAGAATTTGCAGAATTCAGTCGAAAAAAAACAGAAACAAACAGTTATCTAGAATTCTCTACATAAAAAACCTGTTTATTTCTGTCAAAAATTACTGTTTATCCCATTTCATAACTATTAAATATTATAGATGAATAATTTTTTCATTATTTCTAACTACCATTAGTATAACTTATTTCGAAAATCGTACTATATATTTTTATAGATTTATTTCTTCTGAAGATTTTTGCACCAATACCGTTCTTGGTTTACTTCCTTCATACGGACCGACAACGCCTCTTGCTTCCATTTCATCAATCAATCTTGCAGCCCTTGTATAGCCAATCCGAAATCTTCTTTGCAGCATGCTGACAGACGCCGTTTGCATTTCTGTAATTAATTCTACTGCTTCATGATACAACTCATCTTCAACTGCACCAGTTTTTTCCGTAATTTCATCAGGAATCATCTCTTCCTGGTATTGCGCCTTCTGTTGTGCGATGACAAAATCAACTACTTCTTCAACCTCTTCATCTGATAGAAAAGCCCCCTGTACCCTGACTGGTTTGCTTGCGCCGTAAGGGAAAAACAGCATATCCCCTCTTCCTAGCAATTTCTCCGCTCCGCCCATATCTAAAATCGTTCTTGAATCGGTTTGAGATGAAACAGCGAATGCAATACGAGAAGGAATATTCGCTTTAATAACCCCTGTAATAACGTCAACAGACGGTCTTTGTGTAGCAATAATCAAATGAATGCCGGCAGCTCGTGCCATCTGTGCAAGCCTAGTAATGGCGTCTTCCACATCTGAAGAAGCAACCATCATTAAGTCAGCAAGCTCGTCTACAATTACTACAATATAGGGAAGCAGCGGCTGTTTTTCATTTTCTTCTGCATTATATCTTTTAGTATATTCATTGTACCCTTCAATATTTCTTGTTCCTGTATGGGAGAACAGATCATATCTTCTTTCCATTTCACTGACCACTTTCTGCAATGCTTGCGACGCCTTCTTCGGATTTGTCACAACAGGAGCCAGTAAATGAGGAATTCCATTATACACATTCAGTTCAACCATTTTTGGATCAATCATCATCATTTTCACTTCATGGGGTTTCGCACGCAATAGTATACTAGTAATAATCCCATTTATACATACACTCTTTCCGCTTCCAGTAGCACCCGCTACTAATAAATGGGGCATTTTATTTAATTCAGCTGATATAGCATCTCCCGTAATATCTCTGCCAAAGGCAATCATCAGTTTAGCATCAGGTTTTTCATTTTTGTTTGATTCTAGTACTTCTCTTAAAGAAACCATCGCTACTTCTGAATTAGGAACTTCTATTCCAATTGCTGACTTACCAGGGATTGGTGCTTCTATCCGAATATCTTTAGCAGCCAATGCTAATGCTAAATCATCACTTAAATTAACAATTTTACTTACTTTCACGCCTACATCCGGATGGACTTCGTATTTTGTCACCGCAGGTCCGAGATGAACTTCTGTTACTCTTGCTTTTACACCAAAACTATGAAACGTGCGTTCTAGCTTCGCTGCATTTGCATGTATTTGTTCATATTCCCCACTTTGATCCGTTTTGCGCGGGAGTTTTAATAATTTCAATGGAGGCAATTGATAATCCACATTTTCTACTTCTGTAAAAGTAATTGGTACAACAGGCTCTTCCTCATCTTCCACTTTTTCCCGAGAATCCTTTTCTTCTGGTCCCTCTTGTTGATTTTCATATGCCTTTTCTGTAAATGTTGAAATAATTGGTTCTGGTATGTACGATTCTTCTTGCTGTTCTTTAGGTGGATTAACAATAAGAGAGGCTTCCTGTTGTTCTTCTTTTTGCTGCTCCTTTTTCACCTGTTTTTCTTGTTTTTTTGCTTGTTTTTTCTCTTTGCGTTCGTCTTTCCAATCTTTTATATCTTCTAAAAATGCATTCCACTGCTGTGTCGTGAAATTCCAAATGGCAAGCATCAGTTTTCTGAATGCTCCACTCATTGTTTTTCCAGTTAACAACATCACTCCGATGATGATGATAATAAAGCTGATTATTTTTGTACCAGCAGTATCAAATAAATAATGAAACAATGCAAAAAGCACTGCTCCTATCATTCCGCCACCTAAATCTGTTGTACTTGTCCCTCCATTGACCTCAAGCCAAAAAAGCTGCCATGTATTGTAGATTACACTTGGATTTTCAAACCTTCCTTGACTTGATAATAAATGAAAAAGAGTAACATGGCTTAATAATAAAATGGAACTTACGATTAAATAAATACCATTCAGTTTTGTGTGGAAGAGGAATGGTTTTTCTCTTTTCCACATTAAGTAACCACCATAAACAATTAATCCGAGTAAACTCAGCATATACCATTCTCCAGTAAAGAAGCGGAAAAATAAAACCATCGTATTGCCAACAGCACCAAGCTGGAGAATGGAGATAAAGGCAAGCGTTATAATAATTAATGCCCCCAACTCATATTGAAGGGTTTTTTTTATTTGTTTTTTTTGTCTTGTTTTTCTTCTTTTCTGTTTAGCCATTTTATCACCTGACGCTTTTTAGTTTAAACTTCAACTTACATTACCAATTTATTTTATAGTTCTACTTGCCTAAAAAAGATTTTTTAAAACAAGGAGAGCAGCCTATTGGTTTGGCTGCTCTTTTTGACGTTACTATATTATATCATAGAATGGAAAAATACAGATTATATAAATGTAATTTTTGAGCCAGGCTGAACGGGTTCATGTAAGTAATGGTTTGGGTCTGTACTTAAAACCCGCAGCACTTCATATTCATGCGACTCATTCTCTGACACTAATAAAGGAATTCCATTATAATCAATAACATGTTGTTTTTCATATAGATCTTGACTGATTGGAAACATCAACTCTTGCGGCATCATTGTATACATAATCATTGTACCATTCCTTCATTCTCTTCTTTATTCAAATCAATGAGGCTGTTTAATTTCGTCATTGCTTCTCCAACCCCGCCTACACTGTCAATTAATCCGGAAGTAACTGCCTCCATGCCAATTACATTCGTACCAATATCTCTTGTTAGATTGCCTTTTGCAAACATTAAATCTTTAAATTCTTCCTCTTCAATTTTACTATGCTTTGTGACGAATTTAACTACTCTTTCCTGCATCTTATCTAAGTATTCAAATGTTTGTGGTACTCCAATAACTAAGCCTGTTAAACGGATAGGATGAATCGTCATCGTTGCTGTCTCTGCAATAAAGGAATGATCACAAGAAACAGCAATTGGGACACCAATAGAATGTCCGCCGCCCAACACTAATGAAACGGTTGGTTTTGACAGTGATGCCAGCATTTCAGAAATAGCCAGTCCTGCCTCCACATCACCGCCTACTGTATTAAGGATAACAAGCACTCCTTCAATTTTAGGATTTTGCTCAATCGCCACTATTTGTGGAATAAGATGCTCATATTTTGTCGTTTTATTTTGAGGAGGCAATTGAAGATGCCCTTCAATTTGACCAACAATTGTTAAACAATGAATTTTTGAGTCTTGAGATAACTGTGGAACATTCGTTTGACCTAACGCTTGTATTTTCTCCATCAACCCTGATGGTTTATCTTCTTTCGGCTGTTGCTCTTCTGTATTCGTATGATTATTATCTTCTGTCATATTGTATTCCCCCTTCAAAAGCATCCTATAGTTGTAGTATGAAGCTAGAAAAGGAATTTCATGCAACAAAAAAACAACCGATTCTACATACAAATCGGCTGTTTCTCATTATCATATACTTTTCTTGTTCACAACGCAAAATGTCTTACTATTTTCTGACCGGCTTAACTTCCATAATAATTGGAAGTATCATTGGTCGACGTTTTGTTTTTTCGTATAAAAATTGATTTAGCGTATCACGAATATCCTGTTTAATGCCAGTCCAATCAAAGCTATCTTTGCTAATGCTTTTTTCGACAATATCTTTTACACGATCTGCTGCCTCTTCTAACAATTTCTCGGACTCTCTTACATAAACGAAACCTCTCGTAATAATTTCTGGGCCTGCTGATATTTTTCTTTCTGCTTTATTTAGCGTAACAACTACTGTTAAGATGCCATCTTGGGAGAGTAACTTACGATCCCTTAATACAATATTCCCGACATCGCCTATTCCGCTTCCATCAATCAACACATTGCCAGCAGGAATTTTGCCGCCAACTCGCAGTCTTTCATCTTTTATTTCAATAATTTCTCCATGTTCCGGTATATGGATATTACCAACAGGAATACCACATTCTTTTGCAAGGTTTGTATGAGCTTTTAAAACACGATATTCGCCATGAATAGGCAAAAAGAATTTTGGTTTCATCATATTAATCATAAATTTCAATTCTTCTTGACTGCCATGATTGGAGCTATTGAAGATTTTATTACCGGATAAAACAGTTGCTCCAGCACGGTATAACATATCAATTGTTTTATAAACAAATACTTCGCTTCCAAGCAAGGTACTAGTAGAAAATAATACTGTATCTCCTTCGCCAATCAATACTTGTTTATGATTTTTCTTTGCCATTTTTTGAAGTGCTTCTACTGGCTCCCCTTTTGTTCCTGTAGTTAAAATAACAATTTGTCTTGCATCGTATTGCTTCATTTCATTAACGGAAATAATGCTATCTTCTTCCACTAATAAATAATTATATTTTAAGGCAATCGTTAAAACGCGCTGTAAGTTTTTACCCATGATAGCAACTTTGCGATTTGATTTTGCTGCTGCATCAAAAATATGTTGAATTCTATTTAAATCAGTTGCAAAACATGCGGCAATAATTCTTCCTTTTGTACGTAAAAAGGCATGAATTAGCTCTTGCGTTACTACTGCATCTGAAGTAGAATATCCTGGCTTATCCGCATCCGTACTATCAGATAATAAACATAAAACTCCTTTGTCACCAATTTTCGCCATTTCTCCATATTCCGCTTTATATAACAGTCCAGCAGTCTGATCAAATTTAAAATCTCCTGTATGAACAATTGCTCCTTCTGAAGTATGAATCGCAATAGCAATACTATCAGGAATACTGTGGTTTGTTTTAAAGAAAGTTACTGTTGTACTAGAAAAATCAAGAACGGACTCTGAGGTGATGATCTCAAAACGTGCTTGTCCTTTAAAATCTTGTTCCTTCATTTTTTCTTTCGTCAGCTCAGCCGTTAAACGAGTTGTATAAACAGGTACATCAAGTTCTCTTAAACAATAGGATAAACCGCCAATATGGTCTTCATGTCCATGTGTTAAGAAAATCCCTTTTACCCTTTCCACATTTTGTTTTAAATACGTAATATCCGGAACAACGATGTCGATTCCAAGCATTTCATTTTGTGGGTACATTAAGCCAGCGTCAATAACAAATATGTCTTCGTCCACTTCGACTACAAACATATTTTTCCCGTTCTCCCCTACTCCTCCGAGGGCGACCAGCTTTATCTTTTCATTTTTCTTCAATTTTTGTTTCCTCCTATGTTGAGTTAGTCCGACCATTGATCAGTTATGCTTATTATACTTTAAGTTAGAAAAAGTTTACAACCATTTATCATAAACATCTATTTTCAAACTAGAAAATGACAGTATTTTATGTAATTAAGTCTTCTATTTGTATCCCAAACGCGTCTTTAACAACCTGTTGAGAGAATGAAAAGCATAAACCGCCTTAGCCTTCTTTAAATAAAAAGAGGCTGAGACATAACGAAATAGATAATAAATAAAGACGAACGTTCTCTAATTTAGCACGTAAATGGTTACTTCCCTATACTGGTTATTTATGTTTTTAATAGAGTTAACTCAAACTTCTCACCATCAAATTCGTTTGCAAGTCTTGATATTACTCGGTTTAAGAACAATAAAAT
>JBDNRM010000208.1:0-8166 GCA_047718615.1 Bacillus sp. (in: firmicutes)
ATATTTAAGTATTTTTAACAACTTATTAAACGCTTACTTTTTTTCTAGTATCTGATTTAGTGAAAATGAATAGTATAGGAGGGATCATCCTTTGTAAAAACCCCTGTTAATAAAACAATGAAAAAAGATTAAAAGGGTAGAGTTCATGAAAAGTAAAAATTTTCGTTTATTGTGGATAGGACAAACAATTGCCAATCTTGGTGATGTACTTTATATCGTTGCTTTAATTTCTTTATTATATACAGCTACCAAGTATACATTGTATTTAGCCATGCTGCCATTTTTGAATACAATTGGACGATTTATTAGCGGAGCTTTTTCACCATTATTATTTAATCGATATGAATTAAAAGATTTGTTAGTATACTCTCAAGCGCTTAAAACATTGTTTTTATTGTTTCTTGTTTGTTTTCTCAGCATTCTGACTGCTTCCAATATAAATTGCATCTTTGTATTCATCTTCTTATTGGCTATATTTGATGGCTGGGCAATGCCTGCAACAAATGCTATTTTGCCAAGGGTCGTTCAGAAAAATGAATTACTAAAAGCAAATAGTTTTGTTTCCGTTTTATATGAATCAACCCAATTAGGTGGCTGGGCAATTGGGGGTATGCTTGTTTCTTTATTAAATGGTCAAAGCCTAATTTGGTTCACCATTGTTTTATATGGCATCTCAACCGCTATGATGATAGGCATTGTTGATCATACACCGTTTCAACCAATAACAATGAAAAGGAATGTAAAGGAAGAATTAAAAGAAGGCTGGATGATTATTTGGAAGAACCCAATGTTCAGAAATATTCATATTGTATATATAATAGAATCGATAGCTAATGTTATTTGGACAGCAGCCATTCTATATGTGTTCGTAAAAGAAATTCTCCATGTTACAGAAGCGTGGTGGGGTTATATGAATACGGTCTTTTTTATCGGCTTGCTTATAGGTGGATTCCTTTGCATAAAACTTGCTTCTTTTATCGAAAAAAACTTACGAAAAGCAGCTAATTATGCCTCCTTTGCAGTATCGATCATCACTATTTTATTTGCTTTGAATTCTATACCTTGGATTGCATTATTGTTAATCATGCTGCATGGAATAAAAGAACAAATAAAATCGATAAGTCTAAATACGTATTTACAAAAAGAAGCTTCCTCCGATGTTTTAGTGAAAATTTATGGTGCGCAAAATACAATGGTATCACTCGTGTTTGGCATTAGTGCATTGCTCGCTGGATTTTTTGCTGAAATTTCTATTCGCTTTACTTTTTTTGCAGCCGGATTCTTATTATTACTATCAAGTTATTATCTCTTAACCAAAAAAAGTAATTTTCCGAGCTATTATAAGGAGAAGGGGGAAGAAGAATAAAAGGGTTGCCCATTAACGTCCAAACAGGACTTTTTATGGGCACCCTTTTCTTGTTTTCTTTCTGACACTATCCTAATTTTCTCTGGATCGTCAATGAAATAAAAATGAACGTTTTACTAAAATGCCGATTTACGCATAAAGGACTTGCTTCTTTTAAAAAAACTAACCCAAGAATTTAATAGCATCATAGGCATACTTTAGACATTATTATCTTCAGAAACAAGTTCTTTTTGTGGTTATTTCAACTCTTTTATATACCAAGCATTCATTGCAGAATGGTCAGAACCTGATAATGGTTTCTGTAAAAGTTTAAATCCAAATTTTTCATACAATATACATGCCGCTTTTAATTCATGCTGTGTTTCTAAGTAGCATTTTGTAAAATGTTTAGAAGCAAATGACAAAGCGGTTTCCATTAGCTTCTTAGAAATTCCAAGACCTTGTGCTTTTGGAATTAAGTATAGCTTTTGCAATTCGCAAATGTTGTCAGGTTCGTTAAATGGCGCTATACCAATTCCCCCAACAATCTCTCCTTTCATTTCTACAACCCAATAGTTCGCATTATTTAGATTAGCATAATATTGGTGAAGGTCGTTAAGTTGAGGGTCAAAATAAGCTGTCCCTGGAATCGCTAAGCCGAGCGATTTCAGGGAATCTTGTATTATTTCTTTTACTTTTTCATTGTCGTCTTTTTTTATTTCTCGAATAATCATATAGTTTCTCCTATTAAAAAGATTGTGAATATTTTTTTGAAAAAAGTAGCCTAAAAGATTGACTAAGTCAACATTTTAGGGATATAGTTATATTACTATTAAATGTGGACAAAATCAACTAAAAGGAGAAATTATGAATAAAGAAGCTATTTATGATATCAGACAATTTAATCGTTTTTATACAAAGGTGCTTGGATTATTTAATCAGCAAATTCTAGACACAGATTATTCATTAACTGAAGCAAGAATACTTTTTGAAATTAGGGAAAGAACGGAGTGTATTGCTAATAATCTTGTTCAAGAACTTACTATTGATAGGAGCTATATGAGCAGAATTTTACGTAAATTAGAGAAGGAAGGATTAATAGAAAAAAAGAGCTCTAAGATAGACAATAGAAAAAACTTTCTCTTTTTAACAAAAAAAGGAGAGAACCTGCTGAATAAAATTAACATTCAGTCTGATAAGCACATCAATCAATTGTTTAATAGGCTAACTGATAGCGAGATTAATGAAATCCGTATTTCAATGAAGATCATACAAGAAAAATTGGATAAGAACTAGAGATGAAGGAGCATTCAGAAAATAAAAAAGCAGCACGTGTAGTCCGTGCTGCTTTTTTTAGTTCAATTTCAACGCATATTCCTTTACCATTTCCGCTGTTACTACTTTTCTAGAAGGAATAACCCCTTGTTTAGCAAGTACATTAATTTCTTCTGTTACTTCATTTATCTTTTGAACAGAAAAGATTTCTCCGTTTAAACATTGTTGTACCGCTTCTTCAATATAATGTTCACGTAAATGATCAAGCTGTTTAAAATGATGGACCCGATTATTTACTTGTTCCACGTGTTTTGTAATGGCTTTATGTACACTCATTTTTTAATTAACCCCTTTTTTTGCAATCTTTCTTTTATTGTAATAGCTAATAAGAAAAAATGAAAGAAAATTAATTCCAAAAGATACATAATATAATTATGGTCAACTAAGTGGAAAAGCGGTTAATATCCAAGCAAAATGGAGGAGCATGATACTTCCGTATATACTTAGTGGAATAATTAAAACACAGGTCCATGTTTTTTGATATTTTGTAATGAATAGCATAGAGATACAAAATAAAAGAAAAGATAAGATGACTTTGCAAAAAAGAAAAAGAATGGGAGAGATATTCCATATCATTTCCATCAGAGGATTAGACTCACTAATCAACTGTAAACGTAACCCTATATATGTAAAAAGCCCATCAGCTAGATTGAACAAACTTAGTAGCATAAATAATATTTTCATCATCAGCCTCCTATTATCAGTATGGCCAGCATTTTACTATTTCTTACTAATTATCCTAATTTTAATAACGAAATGAAATAGGTCATTGCTAACGAAAGAATAAATAATTCGATTGTAACGTTTCACACTGCATTACCGCGCATAATATCTCTTATGTGCGGTTTTTTAGGGATTATAGTATAATAAAAACACAGTAAACTAGATTGGTGGAATCATACAATGATGGAAAAAGATCTATTATCCCAGTGGTATGAAGAGGTATTAACCATTTTTGCAACACATATGGATAATAAGGACTACAGTAAATTTACAATAGATAATTACATTCGTGATATTTACTTCTTTTTAGACTATATCACCCGTAAAAAACAGCAAAAGGTTCCTTTGGAAGAGGTGAAAAAAATAACCTTAACCTTATTTATGAATGAACTAAAAACAAAACGAGCAAATAGTGCAGAATCCAGAAATAGACGTTTAACGGCCATCCGATCCTTTTATAAATGTTTAATAGACTATGAGTTAGTAACCAAAAATCCTGCAAGTGATTACGAAAGCGCAAAAGAACAAAAAGGCAAGCTGCCTAGTTATCTTGAAAAAGAGGAATTAAAATCTTTTTTCTCCATGATCGAAAAAGTATCCCAAAGACAACATGTAAGAAGGAATAAAGTTATGCTAGGTTTAATGGCATTTGCTGGACTACGCGTGACAGAAATACATACATTAAATCTATCTTCCATCCATTCTCATAAAAAGGGGATTCAAGTGTTGGGAAAAGGGAATAAATCAAGATATATTCCACTTCCGCTTACGATATATGAAGAACTGATTCTCTATATAGAAGAGGATCGGATTATGCCGATGAAAGGATATGAAGATGCTGTTTTTATATCCCGAAGAGGAAAAAGGATATCAAGAAGAAGAATACAGGAAATAACAGAAAGAATTTGTGAAACGGTAGAAAAAGAATTTCCTATTTTTAATTGGAAAGCAAAAGGAATATCCAGTCATAAATTAAGGCATTCCTTTGCGACCCATTTAGTGCGGGATGGGAGAGATATCCGAACGGTTCAGGAGCTTTTAGGACATACTAACCTAAATACTACACAAAAATACACGCATGTATCCGATGCACAAAAAGAAAAAGCAATGGAAATGGATATAGAAGATTATTTCATATAAGTTAACATAATATTATTATGTTAACTTATATGAAAAGAAAAATGGAGGGGAAAATATTATGCTAAACGCAAAAGATATACTGACAGAACAGTTATTAGCAAATGCAACAGAATCCAATTGGTATGCATCCTTTCAATTAGCTGTAAAAGGATTAGAAGAAAAAGAAGCGTTTTGGAAACCTAATGAGAAATGTCATAACATCGCTGAAATTGTGCAGCATTTAATTTTTTGGAATGCAACCTGGCAGAAGCGATATATTCATGCCGATGTCAAAGCAGTTGCACTGGTGACAAATAATAAAGATACTTTTATTGTTCCTGAAGGGAAAGAATTTTTTCAATTAAAAGGGGAACTACTAGAACTTCTTTTAGCCTGGAAAGAGCTATTTACAGAAGAACAACTCGAATCAGAGGTAAAAGGCACTACCGAACCAGGTAAATGGGGAGAGGTAATTGCGCATGCCATCACACATAACGCCTACCATATTGGCCAAATTGTTTATATTCGTAAAATGCAACAGGCATTTAGGGGAGTGTAAGCAATGAGTTTCTTATAATAATATTATGTTAACTAAACAACAATCATATCTCTTCTTTTTCATGAATAACATAAGTATATAGAGTTGATAAAAGGAAGTGTTATGATGCCACAAAAGAAACATAGCATTATTGTAAAAGCAGATCTGCAGAAAGTATGGAATTTTGTTCGATCGATGAATAATTGGGCTCCATTAGTCCCTGGCTATATTCAGCATCAAATCCTCTCTGAATTAGTCTCTACATGGGAGTTTAAAACAGATTTTGGTCTATTTTCGAAAAAAATTCAATTACGAGTTGATATATTAAAATGGGAAGAACCAAGTAAAGTGACTTTTAAATTAACGGGCATCAACGAGAAATTTACCGGAAGTGGTTATTTTTTAGCAATGCCTGTTTCCAAAAAGGAAACAAAAATGACCGGTTATCTGAAAATGGAAGCACTTGGAACATTTGCATCTGTCGTAAACAGCATGCTGGACAATAAATTAGACGAAATTACAGAAGAATTAACCATTAGTGTATGCAAAAAGATTGAAAGTTTATCATAAAAATATTATGTAAACTAATTGAATTACATACTGGACTGTATATTAATAGAGGTTCCTTAATATGTATTATTTTCCCTCTATTAATATACACTTTTTTAAAAACTTATGATATCTCGAATATGAATAAAAAATAGGACAAAAATAGAAACTAAATGTCTTTACTCTTTCATCAAGACTGCTGGTTCTCTCCTCCACATAATCTTCTATGATAAACGATAGACCAACCGATCAGTTTGAATTCTCCTTCTTTTGAGTTTATGTATCTTCTGAAAACAATGTTTTTGAAACTCTCTATATTGTCTGCTGCCACATTGGAAACGACTCCTTTCTGAAGTTAACTATATTGAGTTTTTTAGTAAATTGATAGAACTTATGCTAAGTGGGTCATATCAAGGATGAATCGTTGAAACTAGTGATATGATTAAAAATAAAGGATAAAGCTCTTTATAGGAGGATAAATAAATGGGTAAAAAAATAACTTTTTCATTTAGCAGTGCAAAATATGAGGGGGTAGAAGCGAAAGAAACATTCACTTTTGAAAAACTAGGTATTGACGAGGATATGGTTGATGATAAAGCATTTAAAAAAAGGATAGACGAAATTTTTCAGGCATGGGTTTGGGGAAAATTAACATTTCTCAAAGTATCGTTATAGAAGAGGATAAAAGCACATACAGATGATAAATTAGTAATTATCTATTTGATTTCTGTGAAAATTATTAGAAGTTTATGAGTTGCATTGAGTTTTCGGAAAGTGTAATTATTAAATGAATATTCAAACTGCTTCTATTGAAGATTGAATAAATTTTCGAGGTATTTTACATAATTTAGTAATATTAAGTCTCATGTGCGTAAGTAAAGTGGTGAACATCATGAATCAAGCTGGAATACAAACTATTTTTTATTCCTTTTTCAACAGGAAATATATAAAAAGGTCAAAAATCTTTATGAGATGGATTATTTCTGTTAATCTAGCATATAAGAAATATACTTAAATGTTAGGAGAATACTATTTTTCATGAAAATTGTAACATGGAATGTAAATGGAATAAGAGCATGTGTAAAAAAAGGCTTTCTTGATTTTTTTCAAGAAGTTGATGCAGATATATTCTGTATTCAAGAATCAAAGCTTCAAGAAGGGCAAATTGTTTTAGAATTAGATGGCTACCATCAATTTTGGAACTATGCAGAAAGAAAAGGCTATTCTGGGACTGCCGTTTTCTCCAAAATTAAACCGCTCTCTGTTGTATATGGTTTAGGAGATGATTTTGTAGAAACAGAGGGAAGAGCGATTACCCTTGAATTTGATACGTTTTATCTAGTGAATGTGTATACACCAAACTCGAAAAGAGATTTAAGCAGATTGTCCTATCGAATGGAATGGGAGAAACAATTGCAAAATTACTTACTTGCATTAAATAGCAAAAAACCCGTTATTTATTGCGGCGATTTAAATGTTGCTCATCAGGAAATCGATTTAAAAAATGCAAAATCAAACTTAGGCAATTCTGGATTTACCATAGAAGAAAGAGGCAAAATGAGCAATCTGCTTCAATTTGGTTTTATTGATGCTTTCCGCCATCTTTACCCTGAAAAAACAGATGTGTATACATGGTGGTCTTATATGGCAAAAGTAAGGGAACGAAACATCGGATGGAGAATTGATTATTTTATTCTTTCGCAAAGTTTACAAGATAAACTACTAGATACAGAGAGTTATTGTCATATAATGGGTAGTGATCATTGCCCTGTATTATTGAAGATAGATATATAAAAGGAGAATTCAGATGTCCATTACATTACTAAAACTTCCTGCTGAGGCTTTTTCAGCATATAAAGCCATGCTAGTAAAAGAGTATGCCCAGGAAAAAGTGGAAGCTGGCACTTGGTTGGAAGATGAATCTATTCAAAAAGCAGAAGAGGAAACGAATAAGCTGCTTCCAAACGGAGTAGACACAGAAAATCATTATGTGCTGCAAATCACGCACGCAGAATCAAAGAAAAAAATCGGCTATTTATGGTATTTTTTAAACAAAATAGACCGAAAAAAAGAAGCGTTTATTTATGATTTTAGTATTGATGAAGAGCATCAGGGGAACGGTTTTGGCACGTTAGCATTAACAGAACTAGAGAATCATATAAAACAAAATGGCGGAGAAAAAATAGCTTTACATGTTTTTGCCCATAACAAAAGAGCCATTCATCTCTATAATAAATTAAATTTCGAACCAACAGATATAACGATGAGGAAAAAAATATAAATTTATTTACAATTAGACTCTTGTGAAACGACGACAATTTACTTATTAAGAAATGGCTTTTCTCTCAATTTTTCAAAGCCAAATATGCGTTGGTTTCCACATTTCAGCCCTCAAACGACCACTTGATTTAGCTGGTGGTCGTTTAAGTCAGCTATAAGCTGGTTCTATTTGTTTTTAGACAATAAAGGTATTTAAAAACCAATAAAGTTACTTAAAAATGAAAGGTAATATTCTCAAAGATGAGGGAGTCGACTTTTTTCTTATAAAGGTGGTTTA
>JBDNRM010000209.1:0-8095 GCA_047718615.1 Bacillus sp. (in: firmicutes)
CATTTAATATAATACTGTAATGAATATTTATGAGAGGATGTTTTACATGACAGTAAACATTGATAATTTATCAATAAATTCGATTCGTACTTTGTCTATTGACAGTATCGAAAAAGCGAATTCTGGTCATCCAGGAATGCCGATGGGAGCGGCTCCGATGGCTTATACATTATGGACTTCATTTATGAACCATAATCCAAAAAATCCTAAATGGTTTAATCGTGATCGTTTTGTTTTATCAGCAGGACATGGATCTGCTTTATTATACAGCTTGCTTCATTTATCAGGCTACGACTTATCCATCGATGATTTAAAACAATTTCGCCAGTGGGGCAGTAAAACTCCTGGTCATCCTGAATTTGGACATACTGCAGGTGTTGATGCGACAACTGGTCCACTTGGACAAGGAATTGCGATGGCTGTTGGAATGGCTCTTGCAGAACGCCATTTAGCTGCTGTTTATAACAGAGATTCTTATAATGTAGTAGATCATTATACATATGGTATCTGTGGAGATGGAGATTTAATGGAAGGCGTTTCTGCAGAAGCAGCTTCATTTGCGGGGCATTTAAAACTTGGCAGACTTGTTGTAATGTATGATTCTAATGATATTTCATTAGATGGAGATTTAGATAAATCTTTCTCTGAAAGTGTAGAACAAAGATTTAAGTCTTATGGATGGCAATATATCCGTGTAGAAGATGGCAATGATATTGCTGCTTTAACTAGTGCGTTAGAAGAAGCTAAACAAGATGAAAATAGACCAACATTAATTGAAGTAAAAACCGTTATTGGATATGGCTCTCCAAATAAATCTGGAAAATCAGCGTCTCATGGTTCTCCATTAGGTGCAGATGAACTGAAATTAACAAAAGAAGCATATAAATGGACGTTTGAAGAAGATTTCTATGTTCCAAAAGAAGTATATGCACATTTTAAACAAAAAATTGCTGATAGCGGTGCACAAAAAGAACAAGAATGGGAAGAATTGTTTGCTAAATATGAGACGGAATTCCCAGTATTGGCAGAACAATTTAAAGTTGCTATTTCAGATACTCTTCCAGAAGGATGGGATCAAGATATTCCTGTTTACGAAGAAGGAAGTAGTTTAGCAAGTCGTGCTTCATCTGGACAAGTATTGAATGGAATTGCAAAAAATCTTCCTTCTCTAATTGGTGGTTCTGCAGATTTAGCAGGAAGTAACAATACGATGATCAAAGAAGAAAAAGATTTAATTCCTGAAGATTATGAAGGACGTAACATTTGGTTTGGTGTACGGGAATTTGCAATGGGAGCTGCATTAAATGGTATAGCTCTTCATGGCGGTTTAAAAATCTTTGGAGGAACTTTTTTTGTTTTCTCTGATTACTTAAAACCTGCTATTCGACTAGCAGCAATTATGGGCTTGCCTGTAACATATGTATTTACGCATGATAGTATTGCTGTTGGTGAAGATGGTCCAACACATGAGCCTGTAGAACAATTGGCTGCTTTACGTGCATTGCCAAACTTATCTGTCATTCGTCCAGCAGATGGAAATGAAACGGCAGCAGCATGGAAATTAGCGATTGAATCGACTAATAACCCAACTGCGTTAGTACTAACCAGACAAAACTTGCCTACAATTAAAGATACAGATAAAAATGCATATGATGGTGTCTCAAAAGGAGCATACGTAATTTCTCCTTCTTCAAAAGAAACACCAGATGCTCTGTTAATTGCAGCCGGATCAGAAGTCGGCTTAGCAGTGCAAGCACAAAAAGAATTAGAATCTGAAGGAATCCATGCTTCTGTAGTTAGCATGCCTTCATGGGATCGTTTCGAAAAACAATCTGCTGAATATAAAAACAGTGTTATTCCTAAAACAGTGAAAAAACGTTTAGCACTTGAAATGGGAAGCTCATTAGGATGGCACAGATACGCTGGAGATGAAGGCGAAGTATTAAGTATTGATACATTTGGCGCATCTGCACCAGGAAATAAAATTATGGAAGAGTATGGATTTTCTGTAAAGAACGTTGTAGCTAGATTAAAAACAGTGTTAGAAAATTAAGTAGTATTCGTACAACTCTATAAATGCAAAAAGAGTGGGATTAACTATTCCGCTCTTTTTGAGTGTAGAAAAGAAATGCGCTGAAATTTTTGCATACTAGAAAGTTCGATATAAAGCTGATTTGTCATTATTTTAAAGAAAAAATCGAGAAAATTAGAAAATTTTAAGCGATTCGACAAAACTAGTTCATTTTTTTTACACCTTGAGACACAACCTGTGCAAGTATCTTTTTATAATAATAGAAAGAGTAAAATACAGGTAGGTGGAGCTAGTATGAGAAAATATAAATTGTACTTAATAGAAGATACTATTGCCTTACATTATAATGGAAAAGAAAGAATGTTTTACAATTTATTTTTTGAGCATACTAATGCAAAGGATAAGGAAATAAAAGAAATACTACAAAAGCAGATTGATTACATAACTCTTCCGATTCCAGTATGGAAATTGCAACAGTTGTTATATAGTGAATTACAAACAAAAAAATATTTTCAGCATAAAAATAATAAGTTTTATATAGAAAATGGGAATTTAAGTAAGGCTGAATTATCTATGAATAAAAATAGTTTAAGTATAAAAGCAGAAGGCTATTATGATGCTGAGTCCATTTTTTTTGAGATTATTCGTAAAAATGAACCTTCTTTTTTAGCTGTGGACATGGAAAATGTACGTTATGGATGGTTAAAGCCCATAAAAGAAAGAAATTTTGTTTGAAAAAGAGAAATTAGAGTGCAAATATTGTATAATATTATCTGGTCTAGTACACTAAGTGGTAGACAACAAGAAGGAGGAATAAATATGACTACTTGGCTTTCTATTGTGCTAATTGTCGTAGCGCTACTCGCTGGTATTGCTATTGGATTTTTTATCGCTCGTAAATACATGATGAGTTATTTAAAGAAAAATCCACCAATCAATGAGCAAATGTTAAAAATGATGATGATGCAAATGGGAATGAAACCTTCCCAAAAGAAAATTAATCAAATGATGTCAGCGATGAACAAACAAACTAAATAATATAGGACAAGCACTTATGTTTTATTGATGGTGTTTGCATGAACTGCAATTATTTCTATTACTTATTAATATTGTGGTACATCCATCTATAGATTTGATTTTTGTAAGTAATAATGTAATGAATATTTGAAGTGGCCACTATTATTTTGTACATACGTACAAAAGTAGTGGCTTTTTAATGTCCAAGCAATTGATGTGACTTAGAGGTTTGGCAGCACTTCCTAGCTAAAGAATGGTGGGGTGCAAGGAGTATGTGGTAACAGAAAAGGCTTACACAGGATATGGAAAGGAAGTAACTTAATCAGTATTACACTGGCTGGAAGGACGGTCTGTTGCAATCTTAGACGAGTTCAAAACAACATCCATAATCGGCCAATATCTTATTATCACATGCTCTTTTTTAAATAGTATGGATAAATAAATGTTATAGGAGTAGATAAGAAAACAGTTTATCAAGTATTATACAGGTTTTTACAAATTCGTTGAAAGACGTTGGAGAGATAGCAGTAGCGGCTAAAAGAAGGTTTGAATTAACTGTTTATTACATGAAAGGTTAATCAAGACTGGGTGATAAAAAACAATAAAAGAAAAAAATCCAAAAGTCGGTGTAAACTGCCAAAATCCGGTTTTGGTTTTTTCTTTAATAGAAGCAATAAAAATTTACGCTATGGATTTATTTTATTTTTTTAATAGAAGGCAGATGACTTTTAGTATGGTTTAATGAACCTGTAATTAATTTGGTTTTATCATTATATTTATTTAAAAGCTGATCAAGCTCTTGGCTACACGTGATAGCATTAGGCGATGAGAAACCATGCTTTCTCACAACTTCTACTAGCTCGTCCCTTTTTCTTTCAATCAGGTAAAGTAACTGCTGTTTTGACATGGTTGATAGTCCTTTCCAGCCTGTGCAAGAATTTAATAAGAGTTTCTCTTAATGTTTTAAGCCTAATGGACAACTTCATTTGAAGATTAACAAATGAAAGGAGGATTTGCGCTATCGTTTGTGATGTTTTGACGGGCAATTTTCCTTTTGCTTATTAATCATATTTGCAAGAATATTTGTTTCTGTGTGATTAGGAATTTTTGAAGAGTTTTTGTATGATGGTAACTTTGTTAAGATGATAATTTCGATGTATTTAATTATAACTATATTTGGAAGTAAATGCAAAAAATAAGTTGTCTACATATTTTATAACATGGCAAACATATATTGTATAAACAAGAATAATAAAAGGGGGATATAATGACTGATATCAATGTGTTTTTAGCATTGGGAGCTGGTTTTTTAAGTTTTATTTCGCCTTGCTGCCTGCCACTTTATCCTGCTTTCCTATCGTATATTACCGGAATGTCATTAGGAACGGTTAAACACGAAAAAATATTATTGCAAAAGAGAAGCTTGCTTCACACTCTATTATTTCTATTAGGATTTTCTATCATATTTATAGCACTTGGATATGGATCTTCCATTATTGGGCATCTCTTTTATGAAAATCGAGATTTAATAAGAAGAATTGGAGCAATAATAATTGTAGTTTTTGGTTTGATTATTATTGGAGTTTTGAATCCAGCCTTTTTTATGAAAGAGCATCGTTTTGTTTTAAAAAATCGTCCAGCTGGGCTAATTGGTTCTATCTTTATTGGAATGAGCTTTGCAGCAGCCTGGACACCGTGTACTGGTCCAATATTCGGAGCGGTTTTATCATTAGCAGGAATGAATCCTAGTGCAAGTTTACTATATATGGGAGCCTATATAGTAGGATTTTCCCTGCCATTCTTACTGCTGTCCTTTTTTATTGGAAGTATAAAGTCTATACAAAAACATAGTCTAACTTTTATGAAATTAGGTGGAGTATTGATGATTGGAATGGGATTCATTTTATTTTTTGACGGTATGAAGTGGCTTATTTCTATCCTAAATCCTATATTTAAAGGATTTAATGGCTTTTAAATGTTGATAGTTCTGTAAAAATTATTGATTGTATTTCAAATAAAAGAATTATAGAATTAAATTAGTAATTGAAATGAATGGAAAGTTCCGTTATAGTGAATGAGTATAATTTATATAGTAAAAAGGAATTAGTTTGAACTTCTGTTATGTATTGAGGAGGAAACAACGATGGCAAGAATATTAATTGTGGATGATGCAAAATTTATGAGATTAACTCTCTCCAATATTTTAACAAAAGCTAACCATGAAGTAGTTGGAGAAGGAGAGAATGGGAAAGAAGCAATACGTTTGTATCGTGAGTTGGATCCGGATATAGTCACAATGGATATTACAATGCCTGAACTGAGTGGATTAGAAGCAGTTAAGGAAATTCGGAAAGAGTTTTCAGATGCGATAGTAATTATGTGTTCTGCAATGGGGCAGCAAAAAATGGTTGTTGAAGCGATAGAAGCCGGAGCTAAGGATTTTATTGTCAAACCATTTGATGAAAATAGAGTCTTAGATGCAATTAATAGAGTTTTAAAGTAATTAGCAGTTTAAGAATATGATAGTAATCTATCATATTCTTTTTTATTGTTCACAAGGAAATGATAATCGAAGTGGGATGATGGGTAACTTGGCGCCGTTAGCTTTTATTCATTTTGTTTCTATTCTATTTTAATATGTTATTTAAATAGCAGTAGCCAAAATACCTTTGGTGTGAAAAGGAAGACCACTAAAAGAGGTAAATCTTATGAAATAAAAATGGTACTAACCCAAACAATCAAGGCATTTTTAATCGGTTTTCTGCACACTTTAAGGTTTCGAATTAATTTCAATTTGTCGTTTAACTGATCCTATTTTTTTATATAATAATCCGTGATATAATATCTTCTTAGTTAATGAATATATGGACGAATATAATTCTATCAAAATTATAGTTAAACAAAGGAGAAATGGAAATGACACCAGTCATTCTTTCATCAATAATAGCTGTTTTTATGGGAGTATTTGTAATGTTTGTTCGGATGAAAGCAGCTAAAAAACCGGTATCAGCAAAAAAAATAATATTACCGCCAATATTTATGAGCACGGGAGCTTTTATGTTTTTCTTTCCAGAGTTTACTGTTACAGGAAAAGAAATTTTAGAAGCGGCTATCGTAGGGATGTTGTTTTCTATTTTATTAATTAAAACATCTAATTTTGAAATAAAGGACAATAATGTTTATTTAAAAAGATCACGTGCTTTCGTATTTATATTATTTGGGTTATTAGCAGTTAGAATAATAGCAAAATTTATTTTGAGCAGTACGATAGATATTGGTCAATTAAGTGGTATGTTTTGGATTTTAGCTTTTAGCATGATTGTACCATGGCGTATTTCTATGTATTTCCATTATCGGAAACTTTCAAAACAGCTAAATTAATAAGGTTTCAACAATAAATGCGGGATTTCTCTAAGAAGTCCCGCATTTTAATAAACTTATCATCTTTAAAATGTATTTTCACAACTCCTTGGTTCATCTCATTATCATCTTGGGCAATACTTCTTCTTCTATTTATAATGCTAAAAAACCCTATTTTATTTTTTGTTCGGTGACTGATTAAACGGGTTTTGTTTGAGCATTTGATGACCTAACACTGCAACACCAACTGCTATAATTCCATTTGTAATGGCATCAAAAGTAAATCCGTACGCAAAGGTTCCTAAAAGAATCGAAATAGCAAGCAATATCCAAATAATGAGCCAGTCTGGGATTTTTGGTGTTTGCTTCAGTGCGTAACCAATCACCCATAAAACGGGTATTAATCCATAATAGTTTTCATTTAAATAACTTTTTAATAAATCCATCTGCATGTCCCTCCTTCCTTCTGTTTTGTTTATACTATGGAAACGGAAGTAGAAAGTTTGTTCAGATAACCAATTTTAATATAATATTAAAAATCTTTCTTTTTGCTTAAAATGTAATCGGATACATGGAAGGAGAAATAGGTAGTCGGCAAAAAAGAAATAGGGAATGATTCAAGTGGACTAAATATTTCTCAACATGCTGAAGCAAGTATATTTATTATTTTTACCTATCCTTTTCTGGTATTTTGTTCTATATAGAGAGTGAGAGGGGAGGAGGTGAAAGGATGGCGCAAGCGACTTTTAATAATTCGTTGATTAAATTAGTATTCCAAAACGGTGTGAAGGAAAATGGTGAAGCGAATTTTGTTTCCAAGTCTTTACGCAATGTGAAAGAAACTGCAACTCCAGAAGAGATTATGCAAGTTGGAGATGCGATTGCTTCCATTGTAGAGTGGCCAATTCATTCTATTATTAAAAATGCGAGCTTTGATCTAACTAAATAAGAGTTTGTTTTAATCGTTTATTGTTTTGGAAGAAAAGTAATAAACAATTTTGGAAGCACGCCGCAGCCTAGATAAACATAACTTTCGCCCGCTGTCAGGCTGCGGCTAATGACAACACTTTTACGAAAGATATTAAAATCATGGAGGAACGAGAAGGAGGAAGTATAAATGGCTAAAACATTAGAACTCACTTTTTTAACTAGTAATGGAAAAACGAGTAAACTTTCGTTGGAAAGCCCAGTTGAACCTGTTAACCAAGGGCAAGTTTTAGCAGCCATGCAGAGTATTATTACCGCTAATATATTTGCTAATGAAAATGGCGAGCTTATTGGGGCTAAAAGCATTCGATTAGTAGAACACAATGTAACGGAGTTTGGAATTTAATTAGAATATAATAGGATGGTAGACGTCTCTATTGTGATAATCTACCATCCTATTAAAAGGAGAGTGGCAATAGTGAATGAAATCATATCATTTATAAGTCAAGTTGGTTTTCCGATTGTAGTAAGCTTTTACTTATTAAATCGAATAGAAGCAAAACTTGATATAATGATCCAATCCATTCAGAGCTTATCTCATGATCACGGAGGGTAAAGAATCTATTTAAACGATTGCTGTTTTTCCATGTCAGAAGCAACGATCAGATTGAAAATAGCGTAGGAAAGAAGCTAAAGGAAAGTCTGTTTCGTAGGAATTATCTGATAAATGAAAGGGTTTACTATTGACATTAATAGTTA
>JBDNRM010000210.1:0-8039 GCA_047718615.1 Bacillus sp. (in: firmicutes)
CTTCTTCACTTATCAATCAAAGATCATCGATTAAAGATTAGGCAGTAATCTGACTTGATATAAAGTAAACTTGTTATTCCAATAATTTCAATGTTCTAAATGAACTGAGGCTATATAAAAAGAGGATGAAAACATTTACTTATTCCCAGCAACTCTGTATTGACACACCTACAGGAATCTTATAAATTACATAGGTATGTTTATTTTAGGAGGAATTTATGGGAACTCAGACTCACACACAAGTTAAAATTACAACAGCAGATCCATCCGCTTTAGGTTTGTTCGGCCTTGCGATGGTAACATTTGTTGCTTCATCGCAAAAATTAGGCTTAACAGAAGGAGTTTCTTTGGTTTTGCCATGGGCCTTTTTCTTAGGAGGAATAGCACAGCTGATTGCATCGATGCTAGATGCAAAGCATAATAATATTTTTGGCACAACTGCTTTTGGCGCTTTTGGTCTATTCTGGTTTGGTGTAGGAACAACTTGGTTGATTCAATTAGGTGTTTTTGGTGAAACACTTACCGCAAATATGGATGCAAAACAACTGGGCTTTGCATTTATTGGCTATTTAATTTTTAGCTTATTTATGACAATAGGGGCATTAGAAACACATAAAGTATTATTTTTTATTTTCGTCTTTATTGATCTTTTATTTATTGGATTATCTTTAAGTTCTTTTGGCATTATGTATGAAGTTACACATATGATAGCTGGAATGGCAGAGATGTGCATTGCTTTATTATCCTTTTATGGATGTGGAGCCATTGTGTTAAATATACATTTTGGATATGTTGTTTTACCAATTGGAAAACCATTTGGCATTTTCAAAAAGTAGGCAAGTGCATTTTTGCAGAAACTGCAGACTGAAAGGGACTATCTGATAAATATCAAAATGACGGAATCGCTAAAAGAAGTGCAAAAAGATCACTAAAAAGATTTAGCAAATTCCGCAAACCAAAGAGGAAGCCAAAAGTGGAAGATCATTAAAGAGTGGCGGAAGAAATATGAGTTACTCTCATGAAAAAGGGGACGTTCAGAAAGTCAGTTATACTGACTTCTTGGACGTCCCCTTTCATTTAAAGGTACGAAAGTATAAGATCTTTGAAATGTGAGGCGTCTCTAGCTTCGCAGTACAGGATATACAAGGTTATGTTGTAATATCCAAAGTACAGCTGGTACTGTAATCGCTCATTGACCAACGCCGCTTCCACCAGGAGTGTATGCAAGCAAATCATTCATTTGCAAGATTCCATTTACGTATACTTTTATTTGGCTACGCTGCAAGTAGAATAGGAAGGTAGCCAGTGCTTTTAATGAAGGATTGACCACCTTCTTCTATTCTTTATTTATTATTCCTTTGGGTAGCAATAAAATTCAATATATGTTGTTTGCCAGGTGCCGCTTGAATGGCGCCCTTAACGGAAGCAGTAAGTGCGCCGCTTGCATTGGCGAAAGTAAGTAATTGTTGATGATGTTCACTAACTTTTTGGCATAGATTATCACTTGATGTATCCAATGTCAGCAGTTCTGATAAAAACCCGCCTATAAACGCATCCCCAGCTCCAGTAGTATCTGAAACAGTTATTGTAAATCCGTTATCTTCAAATTTTTCTCCATTTTTTAAATAGATAATAGCTCCATCTTTTCCTTTTGTATAAACGACTACTTTCACATTGCCGACAAAAAGCGAACTAATTGCCTCTTTTTCTTCTTGAATATTTGTGATAAAAGATAATTCTTCATCTGATACTTTCACAATGTCAGCTAAAGGAATAAATTCAAGAATAGTGCGTCGACAGCTTTCTTTATCTGGCCATAAAGGAAGGCGCACATTCGGATCAAAGCTAACGATCCCGCCGATTTTTTTTAATTCAGTTATTGCTTTAATATGAGCCTGTTTCATTGGACTTTCGACTAAATCAACAGAACAAAAATGAAGCAAATCTCCTTCATTAAACCAAGCTGCGTTCACCTCATTTGGTGCAAATAATAAATCAGCAGCATGCTTTCTGTAAAAACTAAAGTCTCTTTCTCCTGATTGATCGACTGATACAAAGGCTAAACCAGTCTCACCTTCCTCTGAACGAATAATGTAGGAAGTATCTACAGCATTTTCTTGAAGCACATCCACTAAATAATCTCCAAAGCTATCATTAGCTAATTTTGTTAGCATAACCGAATCTCCCCCATATTTTGCAATCGCAATTGCCACATTCATTGGGGCGCCACCAGCCACACGTTCAAAGCTAGTAACCTCTTTTAATGATTTCTCTTTTTGAACAGGGATAAAATCAATTAATGCCTCGCCAATACAAAAAGCTTTCTTCAATTCTTTCACCTCGTATAATAGTGCTGTCCTTATAATGATTTCAGCGGCAAGTTCCTAATAAAGAATATGGATGTATCTACATGTTAAAACGTAAATTTTTTATCAGAGTTGTGCCATTGGGACAGGACGCGCTAATTTATTTTTATTCCAAATGTTTGTATTTACCTAATGAAAATGCTGCATTTCCCCCCATCTATGTTTAGAGTGATTACCCTCTCATTCTATTATCTGACAAAACTCAACCTTTTCCAACTTCAGTTCTGCAATGATAAAACACTTCATTCCTTTTATTCAGTAAGGTAATTCTTCTATTCCATTGGTAATAATCTGGATATCCATTTTTGAATCTTTTCAAATGCTTTTTCCATATCAGTTGTATGGAGAGCGATATAACTAATGGAACCAGTTTTCATTGTAACACTGCTATTTACCAAATCTCTATTGTGAAACTATTATTTTTAAAAAAAATAACTTTTTCTTTCTTAAAGGGCTTCGGGAGAGATACGTTTTGTTCGAACAGAGGGGACAGAGAGAGGCGCTTGTATGCCAAAAAAATGGGATACGTACGTACGGATTCGTAGAAGAAGTACGCGCTAAAAAAGGCAGGAAAGAGCACCGAACGACGGAAGGCTCCGCTCTGTTCGAATGCCACGTTTTGGGAGGTTTTGCGTGGGAAGGAGAGAAGCGGTTATACGAGCGTTAGCGAGAACGTCAAGAAAGACCACTGAACGACGCGGGACCCGCGTAAAAACGCCCGTTGACCTTGATTAGATAGATCTTTGGAGGATGGAAAGAGAGGGCTTTTGGGAGCGGTTATACGAGCGCTAGCGAGAGAGGCAACAGATACCACCGACCAAAAGGCGGGACCCGGCTTTCCATCCTCCGTTTCGTTGACAGGAGAGCGTTTTGTCAGGCTTTTCGGTATCGTTTGATTAAGAGGATCTGGTACTTCGATCAGAATAGCATGGCGAATCTGCTAACAAAAAAAACCGACAACCAGGTGTCGGCTATCGGTTATGCTGCTACGTGTGATTTCACTCTATCTTTTACGCTCACTAATACGGTTTCTTTTCCGTCTCGGAAGTTTTCGTATTCCATCGCTGTTTTGGTTTTCATGCTAACAATGTGGTTTCCAAATAACTCAAGAAGCACTGGACGTAGAGATTTATAGATAAAACTTTCGATTCTTTCGGATGATTTAGAAACGGTCGGTATATTCAGTTTGATGAAAGAAATGTCTTTAATCGTGACACCTTCTACGCTTGGGCGTGCATATTCTTCCGGTGTACCTTGTGGGAGTTCTGACTCATGTGGGTAACATAGGCTTTCATTAGAATAAATATGCAAGTAACCGTCTGAGCAGACAACGTTTTCGTATGCATCTTTATCAAATTCAACCGATTCGACGCATGCTTTCAACCCTTCGATTGCGTCTGCTAATAGGTTTAATTTCTCCATGTCTCCTGTATGCGGTAATATATAGGCGGTTAATCCTGTGTATGTGTAATCTGCCATGATCATCTCTCCTTATGGGATATGTTTGGTGGTGTGACTCTTCACATTCTTAACCGGTTGCAGCAGCAACAAATGTTATCTTATTTGACATACCGTATCATATACCGTGTGACACACCGTGCCGTATAAAACACACATACTTTCCATATGCCATATGAAACGATATGCAATATTTAATTCATACTACATCTTATACGTATTTCATACGTATCTCATACGCATGAGATAACGAACCATATGCGTATAGGATACGCAAACCATCATCTTTATGATATGTCGCATACTATACGTATGACGTACTCATTTGATACGCATAGCATACGTGATTAAGTACGCACCGTTATACGGTATCGCATTGCGTATCGTATCCTATACGCATACGGTGTGATACGCCGTTCGGTTATATGCTATGTGTTGTATCGCACCTGTCAGACACTCATGAAATGGCACATGGTATACGATATGTTGTACGCATTTCATATGTTATGAGATAAACATTTCGTGTCGTACCTTCTGTATTCGGTTTCACTAACCCATTGTCCATCACTCCTGCCTGAGATATCTTCGATTAGTTTCAAAGTTTGTTTATCAGTATAGGTAAGCTTCAAATCATGTGGGTGAAGTTTGACGCTTACTTAATCACTATATTTTTCCATACAAAAACACCCCAAAAGTTAGGTTTTTACTCTAACTTTTGGGGTGAGACACCATGTTTCAACTAATAAAATTGGTACCTTTTAGGGCAGGGATATAAGTTTTTTTAACTTATTCTTGAGTTAAAAAATTAAAATGCTTCTCTTTTATCTTCTTTAAATTAATGTAACCAAGATCACGCAAACACAAATCGCCCGCCTCTACGTTTCAAGGCAGACGGTACCATATGTTTTATCATTATTCTTTCCTGGTCCAAGCTGCATGTTAAGAAATTGACCACTAAGTAAATCATTGTGTTGTATTATTCCTGAATTATTCATACTAACTTTCTGATAACCTAGTAAATCCATAATTATCATGTAATCTGGCTAATTTAGTTTTCGTCAAATAAGTGAAAATCTAATATAGGTGCTACTGAACAACCCAACATTCCTTCAACCAAAAGGTTTTCCGCATCTTTTGTCGAATAAAGATGTAAGGTGAAATAATAAAAAAAACAAAAATATAGACTTGGAGGGCTTGCCATGTACGAACATAATGAAAATCAGATGATCATGCCACACGAATTTTTCTTGCCATTCGGAGGGCAGTTAAACCCTGATAATCGTTGGGTTGTCATGGCTTCCCTTATACCCTGGAACGAAGTCGAAGAAACGTATATCAAGAAGCTTGGAGATACTAAACAAGGAAGCAAGGCCTATAATGTCCGACTTGCACTTGGTTCTCTGATTATCAAGGAAAGACTAGGTCTAAGCGATGAAGAAACAGTCGAATCCATCACAGAAAATCCCTATCTGCAATACTTCATTGGGCTGCATTCCTTTCAAGAAGCTGCTCCTTTTCACTCTTCTTCCATGACACATTTTCGCAAGCGTTTCAATGCGGAACTTATCAATGAACTGAATGAATCCATTGTATTAGAACAGCGGAAAAAAGAGAAGAAAGGTCAGGACGATGAGCCACCAACTGGCGATGGTCATCCCACTGAAAAGCCTAGCTCTTCAAGTTCGTCGGAACAAACATTGCCTCCGAATCAAGGAAAGCTGCTTCTGGATGCTACTTGCGCACCATCCGATATCACCTATCCTACGGATATCGGGCTACTGAACAAATCACGTGAGAAACTTGAAATGATGTTGGACACGCTTCATAAACCACTGGTCGGCAAACAGAAGAAACCGCGTACCTACCGAGTGAAAGCTCGCAAAGAGTACCTATCATTGACGAAACAACGGAAGCCGGGCTATCAAAAAATCCGTAAAGGTATGGAGTGCCAACTAAGCTATGTTAAACGAAATCTACTCCATGTCGAGAAACTTGTTGCCCAAGTTGGACTTGATCAGTTGAATACGAAGCAATATCGTGACCTGCTTGTTATCCAGGAAATTTATCGTCAACAGTCCACGATGTATAAGAATCAATCCCATTCAGTCGAAGATCGGATAGTTAGCATAAGCCAGCCGCATATTCGCCCGATTGTGAGAGGGAAAACAAATGCCCCAGTAGAGTTTGGTGCTAAGTTATCCGTCAGTCTGGCAGATGGCTACGCCTTCATAGATACACTCAGTTGGGACGCCTATCATGAAGGTATCTTTCTAAAGGATTCCATTGAAAGTTACAAAGAGCGATTCGGTTACTATCCTGAAGCGGTCTTGGCCGACACAATCTATCGGACTCGTGAAAATCGTCAGCTCTGTAAAGGACTGGGCATAAGGTTAAGCGACCCTAATCTGGGTAGACCCTCCATCGATCGACAGAAGAATGCGGAACAGAAGCGGGTCGAACGGTAAGATAATGCTGAACGAAACGCAATCGAAGGGAAATTCGGCGAAGGTAAGCGCAAATATGGGCTTGGCTTAATTCAAGCACGCCTAAGACAGACAAGTGAGACTGTCATTGCCCTACAATTCCTCGTCATGAATATAGAAAAGGTCCTCCGGGATTCTTTTTTGCCTGTTTTCCAACAGTGGGCTCGAAATATATTATCTAATTTCCAATTCAAACTCGTTATAAAATTACGTAAAGGAGTTGTTCAGCACTCCCTAATATAGTTAAAACAAAAACGAATTAACCTAGAAAGGAGACTTATAATGAGACAAGAAAGGTGGAATCAATATGATTTTACTTAATTTTGATTTTATTTACAGTGAATTGATGGAAAATACAATACATTATTTAATCCATGAGGAAAAGACGGTGCTAGTAAAAGAAGGAGAACAATGGGGGTTTAATGGCAAAGGCTTTAAGAATAAAACAAGACTATTAGAATATATGTGCGAAAAAGGATTTCTGCATGAGAAAGAATTTATAAAAAAACTCACGAGTCCCTCTCGGAGAACAAATCATGAAACGATAAAAAAATTATACACTCTTTTTAAAAAGGAAACGCCGCTTTTTATTGATACGGAAAAATTATATAGGTTAATGCTGTTAAGTAGTAACTTAATGTTCAAGCCAAACGACAAAATTTGCTTTACGATTATGTTTGAAAATCCTTATGAATATTGGACTGTTGAGCAAATTGTACAAAATGCAAAACATAATAATACGTTACCACTCAGCAAGGAAAAAATCGAACAAAGTTTAAATCGTTATGTTGACGGTGAGAATCCAATACTAATACGTCAGAATAGTTCTGGTGGAACGAAATACGCAATTAATTTTACAAACTTTATTTATTACATAACAAAATTTGATAAGAAAAAATAGGTCGGTCACAAAAACTGGGAGTCAATAATGTCTCCATTATTTGATACGATATGACTTGTAATTATATTGACAATTGAATAAGGAGGCATTCTTTATGAATTTACATGAAGTTATTCAGCAAAAATTCTTACTATCGGAAGAAGCAAAGTTAATTAGACATGTTAAGCGAGTGAATAAAAAAGGCAATCCATCATTTGTTGAAGCAAAGTCTTTTTGGGTTATTAGTGATGAGGTAAAAGCGTTACAAATTATTGAAAAAATTGTGCTGCCGTTGGAGAAAATTATTTATTTATATATTCCTACTAATTACTACAATTATATCCCACTTACCAATAAGGATGCATGGGACTATTTGGAAAATAAGTTAAATAAAGTATATACCACATTACATTCGATGCTGTTTTTGAATAATGAAGAGTTTAGGAAGACGTTACAAATTATCGACACAGTAAATACTTTTGTAAAAAGCTATAGTGGTGTTGATGGAGTGAAAGATCCAAAGTGGTTTGAAGTCAATCCAAATTTGAACTATTTCCATACATGTTACTCAGTAAATTATAATCCATCAATGAAAGATTGGACTGAGGATGATTTTGAACTCGCACAAATATTGCCATTTAACTACTCGCCTAAAAATAAGGAGGAAGTAGAAAGCAGGGAACGCTATATCGAATACTTGCATTGCTATTCGTATGCAAGAAACTTCAAATGGGATAAATATGCAACAGATGACAACGATAAATCTGAATCAATATTACTAATGCACGAGTTAGCATATACTTTACGACTTGTGTTTATGGATGTACTTCCTCATTTATGTAACAAATAAAT
>JBDNRM010000211.1:0-8013 GCA_047718615.1 Bacillus sp. (in: firmicutes)
AAGTGTTTCTGTAGCCATTTTATCCTTCACCTCCGCTTGTTTATTATCTTTAGTCATCTTCATTTTATCATTCCTAAAGTTTATTTTCTATAGCTTTAGCCCATTTGTTTATTCTTAAACAAATATATGGAAACTTGGCTAGAATAAAGAACAACACATTCATTAAGTCAGGTGAATGTTTCATCTAAATGATGCTAATAAATGATGCTAAGCAACAAATTACCCAAATACCGAATTAGATCAGGATAAACAATCAGAATGACAATCACCATCAGCAGCAATGACAGCCAAATGACCTTACCATTATTCTTAGCTTGTTTGATCATGAACAAACAAACGATCAATCCGTTCAGAATGAGAACGGGGGCATGCCATACCTGTGGAAGAAACGTCATTAAGGCTGAAAGTACGATAATATAAATAAAGATTTTCATCGTAAAAAAGACACCACCCATTCGCATCTTTCAATAAGATTAAGTTTACCATACAGCGAAAATCCGACTTCCGAAAATCAATGATTAATTTTTTTGCCAAAAAGAAGGAAATAAGTCATATACTGACGAATAATAGGCATAAAAATCTACTGCGAAAGTTGTGATTCGATGACAGTGGCAGAACTCCATGGCAAAATCCCAACGCTCGAAGGACGGGAGGACCTGCTGACCTCTGATGTTTTTTCCGCATTTCGTTACTTACCTGTAAATCTAGCACCCATTCCATTTCTCAGAAAGGCAATCCATGCTCAGACTGCAAAACCAATCCACAATCTTTTCGAGGATTGTCTAGCAGTTGATTACATATTCTGGCCTAAGACTACCTATTAACTTAAGTCACCTAATTGGTGAAAAGAACAATATGTCGCGACACATGTTAGACAAGCGTTTAAGCTAATTGATAGATTAGCTTATGAATAATTCAGGTAATATTACAGGGTGATTACCAGGGTATATAAAAATTGGAAAAACAAGAAAGAAAAAATCAGATAGACACATCCTGTCACTTCGAATGGGTATAATGAAGTTATATAGTAGGAGATATCTATGGAAAAACAAAAGAATGACAAGATTGAGCGAGTGCTTGGACTATACACAAAACTCGTGAATGGCTATTTAATAAATAAGGTGGAAGAAGCTGATAATTATGGTGTCAATGAACGCAGTATTCAAAGGGATATTGATGATATTAGAAATTTTTTGGAACTTGATTCAGAAAATACGGGATACATCAACTCTGTTGTTTATGACCGTATCGAAAAAAAATATCGGTTAGAGAAAATCTATAAATCTAAGCTGGCAAACAGCGAGGTATTGGCTCTCTGCAAAATTTTATTGGATAGCCGAGCTTTTACTAAAACTGAAATGACAGAAATGCTGGATAAGTTAATATCCTGCTGTGTGCCGAAAAGTAATCAGAAATTGGTGATAAACCTAATCAATAATGAAGCATTTCATTATGTTGAACCCCGTCATAAAACACAGTTCATTGATATGATGTGGAATATTGGCTTGGCTGTTAGAAATTGTCAGTACATAGAAATTGATTATTTCAGGATGAAAGATAAAACCACTGTGATAAGAAAAGTAAAACCTGTGGCTATCATGTTCTCAGAATATTATTTTTATCTAACGGCATTTATTGATGATGAAAAAGTGCGAAAGAACTTTGAAATTCTCAATGATTCGTTCCCGACTATCTACCGTATAGATAGGATAAAAAAACTAAAAATTCTAGAAGAAAAATTTCATATTCCATATAATAGCAGATTTGAAGAAGGTGAGTTCCGGAAACGGATCCAGTTCATGTATGGTGGTAAATTACAAAAAATTAAATTTAGGTACTTTGGAAATGATATTGACTCAATCCTTGATAGATTACCGACAGCCAAAATTATCTCTGAAAAAAATGCAGCGTATGTTGTTGAAGCTGAAGTATTCGGAAAAGGAATTGATATGTGGCTGAGAAGCCAGGGAGAATTGATTGAGATTATTGAAATAAAATAGCAAAGAATAGGGAGGAAAAACGGTGATTTCAAAAGATTATAAGCAAAACAAAGTACAGGTATTAGCATTGTACGATGAATATGTGCTTGCGTGTGAAGGTGCAGGTAAAAATGTTAACGAGAGCATCAAGGTTCAGGCAAAAAAAATAATTGATGAAATCTTTAATCTTATGATTTTAGGTGAGGCAAAAAGCGGAAAATCAACATTCATCAATGCATATTTAGGTAAAGAAGTTGTGCCAATGGATGTTAGACAGTGCACGAGTGCAATCATTAAAATTCGTAAGGGCAATAAGTTTGAATTGGTTGCTAAAACAGCTGCTGGTGGAAAAACTACTGTCATCGGTTTTGACAAAATCAGAGATTTTTTGAAAAATCATGCAGCGATTTCAGATAAGTATCGTAATATACCGGTTACTACAATCAATAATGAATTGCTGATAAAGTACAAAGGTAAAAAGATACCTCAACAGGTTATGACAACCTTCTTGGAAGATACGGTAAAGGATAACATCTTCAATATGAATATTGAAGAATACAATAAACTGATTAGGGAGTATGCTGCTGAAAATGCGAGTAGTTGGGGCAAGATTATCACTGAAATAGAGATTACATATCAGCTGCCGGAGGAGATGCAGGGAATTACCATTATTGATAGCCCTGGTGTTGGTGCCGGAGGAAATGTTGGACAGATTGCTGAGGAATATATTACGAATGCAAATGCCATCATATTTGTAAAATCGTTAAGTGGTCAGGCGTTGGAATCGTCATCGTTTATGAACTTCCTTCGTAACAACTGCACGAACAGAAAGAAAGAATCCTTATTCCTTGTTTTGACAGGCAAATCTAACCTGCAGGGATCAGAGTTTGCTAGTTTAAAAGAACAGGCCATCGAAATGTATAAAAATGATATCAAAGAGGAGAAAATCATATTTGTTGATAGTAAGATGCAGCTGTTTTTAAATAAGTGTCGTGAACTTGGAACAGAGGAAAAAATTGATGAGTATTTCGATGCTTTGGATGAGGCTAATGATGATTTTGCTCCGGCTAGTAAATGCTGGTTGAAGTCAAAAGGAGATATTGCTCGCTTTGATGAGAAGATGGAGGAACATTCAAATTTTGGAAGCGTTCAAGGAGCATTGGAAAAATTCGCACGAGTTGCAAACTACCTACAACTTATAGAATTCCTTGAGAATCTTGAGAAGGAATCTTTGCGATACGGAGGAATCTATTCTGACGCACTGAAAGTTGCAAAAGAAAATATTGATGATCCTATTGCTTTGGAAGATAGAATAGCAGAAAAAAAAAATGAAGTTGCAGATGTCTATACGAAGATTCAAGAAGGCATTATGGAGATACATAAAAAATACACCGATAACATCAATGGCGAAGGTGTGATTATGAACGAGGCTGAACGTAGACTATCAGAGTACGAGGAGAAAATTGAAGTTTTTCGTAATCTACCGGAAAGTCAGATAACAGAGGTTACTTTTAATTCCATGAAGAAAATGACTCTTGATGCGATTGATAATGCAAAAGATTTTCGTCGGGAGATGGCAAATCGAGTTATTGAAGAATGTAATCAAAAATTAATCCGGTATACAGAAGATCCTTCTAAGATTCCTGCAGAGGTTTATGCTCCTAACTTCACAGAAACCGATTTTGATGCGATTGACGAGGATGCAAGGAAAAATACCTCTGGTTATGAAGAAGTTGAACATGGTTGGACATTTAAAAGGGTAGAACAAGTACCGTATCACCACTTAAAAAAACATGTGGAATTAGTGGCAAACAGTATTCGCACTCGCTTGAACGATGATATTATTCCCAAAATGACAGGAAACATTGTAAAGTATGTTACTAAATGCTGTGAGACTTATAGGGACAAACTTACAGAGCATAAACAGGAACTTGAAGCAGAATATCAAAAATTGCTAGAGGATAGAGACAGCAATGAGAAACGCCGTGCAAATGTTGAAGATTTAGAAAGCAAGGTTGCCGTTGTTGAAAGAGGATTAGCGAAAATTACAGAATTGAAAGGAGATTTGAAAAATTATGTTGGAGAATAATGATAAAGCAAAGCTGGAACAGTATATTGATAAACTAATCAATGGCATTTATTCAGATGCAAACCGTAATATCAAAAATGGAGTGTCTGATAAGCAGGTGATTGATAAGATTATTAACGTTACTGTTAATAAGTTTACTCCTGAGAGTAAAATGATTCTTTCAAGTACCTATAATATGATGATGGAACGAACTTTGGCAAAAGAATTGTTCAGAAATGTTCAGAATAGGGCTGCTTTTTATGAAACGGATATTTTGAAGGGATTAAACAAAAAATTCAATTTTGAAATTCCGAAAAACATTAATTATGAGGAAAGTAAGAATGAAATCAACAAGTGGGTAAAAGCAGGAGCGGTTGTTGTTGTAGGTGGAATTATTAGTATTCCACTGAAGAGTTGGATCCCAGTTGGTATTGCTGTTGTGATAGCGGGTATAATGGCGTTTCTACTGAAAGACGGAACTAAAAAAGAGAAAACAAATGTCAATTCTTTGATAAAAGAATATTTGAATAAAGTTAAACAGTCTTTGATGCTTTGGATTGATTCTATCGAGAAATACTATGATGAGAGAATAAGTGATTTAGAGAGAGAGCTGGTGAATTAATGGCAGATGAGATGGCCACTGTTGAAGAACAGCAAAATTGGGTGATATTCAATGAGGATTCAAAGAAACTAGGTCAGTTTACCTCTGATTTTATAATGAATTTTTATCCATCATATAGTGTCAATAATGAGCTTGCGGTTAAATCACCTCAGGAAAATTCACTTGAATTGCTTAACTCGTTTACATTTTACAGAGTGTGTGAATGTTCAATATATGATGTTGAAGATAAGTTTTCATTTTTTGCTGAGAAAATGAAAAAACTGTTTACAACTGCATATTCAATTAAACAAGAAGTATGCTATGGAATTGTGAGTAATGCAGGAAAGACATCTTTGGTATTAGGAGTAGCTCCTAATTCAAATGATGAAACTATAAGAGCCATTATTGAAGGACTATTGCCTGGGGCAAAATTAGAAAAGTATGCTGATCGATTCTCTAATGAAAAAAATGGAAAAGGTTTGAATGCTAAAGATAAAGATAGGTATGTCGGTTGTATTTGTGGAGTGCCATCACTGAAAATCGATGGTGAGTATCAGAAGAAAGATTTATCGTCGTTGATGCGTAGCCTAAACGGACAAAATTACACAATAATGGTTTTATGCAAACCTGTTGATGAATACCACATTCAGGAAAAGATTAATCAGGCAATAAAAATTCAAGATGAGTGCTTTGCTATTTCAAAAAGAACTGTTTCTTTACAAAAAGGAAAGTCCGAAGGAAATACTCATACAGAAACTTTTAATGAATCAAATGGTGAGAATGAAAACAAAAATCGAGGCGTAAACGCATCTGGTGCAATACCTTTTGCAGCAGCAGGAGCGGCAATAGGTTCAATCATTCCTGGAGTAGGAACTGCAATTGGTGCAATTGGTGGCGGTCTGATTGGTCTTGTTGTTGGACAACAGTTGAATGTGAATAGTAATAAATCAAAAGGAACTACATATAGCATATCCCAAGGATATAGTAATGCTGTAACAAACACTATTAGCAGTAGTGAATCGATTTCTGGTGATATTCAGAACGGTTTTGCTATTGAACTGATGAATATGGCTGAATCGATGACAGAAAGACTTAAAATCGGTAGAAGCATTGGTATGTGGGAATCAGTAGTGACTTACTCTTCTGATAGTAAAATTACAAGTGATATAATTCAGGGAAGTTTATACAGTGAAATTGCATCTGGTATTCCAGAAGTTCTTCCACCTGTTGTATTCTCTTACAAAGATTCTTGTGAAGGCGGCAACCTACCAATAAATAAAATTCATAATCAACAGCTTATGATCCCTAAGAGATTCTTTGATGGAGATTGTCAGAGCCCATTGTGTAGCTTAGTTACTTCAGAAGAAATATGTGGAATTTGCACGATTCCTACAGACAACACTGTAGGATTTGAAATTAAAGAATCCAAGAGTTATGCATTGAACTGCACGAGTCAGCCGGATGATAATGTTTTAGGCTATGTTTGTGAATATGATAGACCACTAACGAATGTTCCTTTTGGATTAAGTGAATATGATCTGAATAAGCACACTTTTGTTTGCGGTATTACAGGAAGTGGAAAGACCAACACCGTAAAAAAAATATTGGAAATGGTGGACAAGCCATTCTTAGTTATAGAGCCTGCAAAGAAAGAATATCGAAATATAAAAAAGGAAGTCGATGTGTATACTTTGGGAAGGCCAGAAATTAATTGCATGAAACTTAATCCTTTTTATATTCTTCCAGGTATTAGTCCACAGCAACATATAGATTTGTTGAAGGATTTGTTTAGTGCATCATTTGCATTTTATGGACCTATGCCTTATATTCTGGAGAAATGTCTATATAATATTTACATCAAGAAAGGTTGGAATCTTACTTTGGGATTTCATCCATCATTGATAAACACAAAAAATCTGCAAGGATTGTTTGACGAATCAAAATTAAAAACGCTGTATGCAATAGAATCACATAAATACCTTTTCCCAACTATGCAGGATTTGAAAGATGAAGTTGATTATTACATCGAGAATGAAATGACATACGAGGGTGAAGTAAAAGGTAATATACGTGGAGCTATTAAAGCAAGAATTGATAGTCTTTCAGTTGGCTCCAAAGGATTTATGTTTAACACGAATGATACTGTAGATTTTAATTCGCTTCTTGGAAAGAATTCTGTTTTGGAATTTGAAGGTTTAGCTGATGATGCAGATAAGGCATTTGCGTTGGGACTTATTATTATCTATGTTAATGAGTATCGCCAGGTTGAGAAGGAAGTTGGTGAAAGTAAGGGACTTAAACATCTCTTGGTAATCGAAGAAGCTCATAGATTATTAAAAAATGTTTCTACTGAAAACAATGATGAACTTGGTAATCCAAAAGGAAAAGCTGTTGAGCATTTCACAAATTTGCTCGCAGAAATGCGTTCTTATGGTCAAGGCGTTATCGTAGCAGAACAGATACCTTGCAAACTTGCACCTGATGTCATTAAAAACTCTTCGAATAAGATAATTCATAGAATTATTGCGAAGGATGACCAGGAGGCTGTCGCAAATACTATTGGTGTTTACCCAGAAGATGCTATTTACTTAGGAAATAGTAAGGTAGGATATGCGTTGTGCCATAAGGAAGGAATGGTTCAGCCAGTTATTGTGAAAATTGATGAAGTTGACGCAAATCATGTCCTGGATATTAACCTTTATAATAAAGACATTGAAAATAAGATGTTCAGCATTAATAGAAGCATAATAAATAATCAGATGTCGAAAGAAATATCTGTTTGGGCCGTGAAAACATTAGTAAGTTTGATGTACAATCCAGACAATAAAACGGTTTATAAAGGCTTGGAATTTGCCTGTGAAAAAATTAGCTATCGTGCGTCATTAATTGCAGTAACTATGATTCCAGGTATTAAGAAGAGAGAGTGTGTACTAAGTTGTATATCAGAAAATATTGTTTCATTGATGATGTCTGGTGTGTTTAGCAGTCACAGATTGCCAGATGACGATTTTGTATCGTTATTACACAAAACTGTGCTTACACCAACAAAGGATAAATTGACAAATCTTCAAAGTGAATTTGAAAAATACTATGATAAGAAACCAGCAAATAAAGTCATTCAGACAATTGCTGGATTAGTTTCTGAAGAATATGCCTCTGACTTTGATATTACTGAGCTTGTAAAAGATTTTACTTTACTGAAAAATTCACAGCTAAGTGAAGAGGTAAAGGCTTATTTAGGAGAGAAGGTGAGCTCATGCCAATAATAGAAACAATTGCAGCAATGGCTGAAAAAGCGGGAACGGTTACTGTGTTATTAATCACCCTGTTTGTCGGCAATTTCAGAACCGACTTTGGCGGTGATT
>JBDNRM010000212.1:0-7992 GCA_047718615.1 Bacillus sp. (in: firmicutes)
TTCTTATATTATGATTTTTTATTTTGTATTATATTTAACACACAGCCTCTTCTAGAAATAGGACGAAAAAATTTTGTAAAACTGAGGCCGCCGTTCATCTTGGAAGCTCCGCCGAATAGCGATTCCTCAGTTTACTAAGCTGTTCTAACCGCCGAACATTTTCTTCTTGATGCTCTAGCCCAATGGCAATAATTAAATTCTCTATTAAAAGAACCGGGGCGATCATGGAATGAAACTCTCTTATTTCTCCTCTGCTGGAAAATAAAACAATATCAGCATGTGCGCTAAATTCAGAAACAAGCTGATCGGTGATGATAATTGTCTTATATCCGACTTGCTGGGCATCATCTAAGATAACCTGTGCTTCGGGGAGCAACCGAATAAAGCCAAATAAAATTACAACATCCTCTTTCGTAAAGTGCAGCAAATCTTCCAGCAATTCACTGCCTCCTTTATGAATAATGCGAAGATCCATCCCATATCTAGCCATTCGATACTTCATTAACTCCCCTAAACCTAAGGATGGCCCCGGACAATGCACATAAATAGTTTTCGCCGAAGCTAGTAGATTAACAGTCTGTTTAAGTGTACTTTTTTGGAATTGCTCCACCGTTTTATACAAATGATTAATCGATGCATTTAATGTATGGTATTCAAGCGCTTCCTTTTCCATCATCCGCATAACATGCTTCATCTTACCCGCCGGCGAAACCTCAAGCTGCGAAGCAATTTCCCCTTTAAAATCTTTAAAATTTTTGTAGCCGACACAACGCCAAAAACGGGAGACAGAGGCAATGCTTACCTTTACTGCATCCGCAATTTCTTGTTCTGTTGATAATAGAACTTGCTGTGTATTTTTTTGAATATAATCAGCAATTCGATATTGGATAGGCGACATCGATTTTGTATTCCAATTAAATGTTCGCAAAAGTATTCCCCTCGTTCATGGATTTTGAACTTAGCATAGCATATTCCCTAGCTGACCAATAGCAAAATGATATTTTTTTTACACAATGTTATAAAATGTTAATAAATTTACAAAGCATTTACGTTCCCACCATATTTTATTAAAGTACCTCCTTTACGATAAGAGTAATTAATAAAAGGAGGCAAGATAATGAGTCAATTAAAAGCTAGGTACGTGTTAACGCAATCCCAAAAAATGATGATCTTTATTTTATCCATGTCTTTATATGGATTATCTAACATGATTACAGAATTAGTTCCATCGGTGAAATTTGGTCCTGTAGAGTTTTCCATTGAATACTTCGCCTTTATTCCACTAACATTATGTATGTTATTTCATCCTTTATATGCAGCAATTGGCGCTGCTTTAGGAGAAGTTATTTTTGGGGAAATTATGCTTGGTCAATTTGGTGGATTTGGAGAATTAGAAAAATTCATTTCCTTCTCCCTAGCGATGTTTATCGCCGGTTCTTTAGTAAGGGATCCTAAAAACAAAAGACAAGTTGGGATAGCGGCGATAACCGGTGTTATCATCCATCAAGCAATAAGCTCAATGGTAGATATCGGAAAGGTTTGGGTTGGAGTAGAAGAATTAGAAGCTGTGCCCGGATTAGCGAAAAGTGTCGTTGTCATTGAAGGATTTTCGTTCTTAAATGATGTACTATTTTCTGGCATCTTATTCGCCCTTTTACCTACTTTATATTTAGTCCCACGTTTATATGGGAAAATTGAACCATTACTCGGAATGAAGCCAAGAGACAATAAAATGAAATATGCCATGAGTGACATAATTGCACCACGACTCATTATCTTAAGTATCATACTAGCATGTTCTGCCTTTTTCTTTGAATACTTATCTGAAACTGACTTTAATGTGGAATGGGAAGCAGACTTTATAGAAATGTTTGGGGATTGGTTTGTATGGATTAGTATAGGTGCTGCTGCCATTGTTGCTGCCATCACTGTTTTCATTATGCTTAGCCTTAAAAAGAAAAAAGAGGCAAATGAGAGGATTTCTGTATGACGATTCAAATCGAGCTCGATCACGTGACCTTTCACTATCCTGGAGATGATCATCCTGTCTTAAACGACATATCCTTAACCATTAATAAAGGAGATTTTGTTGCCATTATTGGAAGCAATGGATCTGGGAAATCTACACTTTGCAAATTACTAAATGGACTTATTCCTCATTACTATGTAGGGGACTTTTCCGGAAAAGTTGTCGTAAATGGATTAGTAACAACAGAACATAAAGTAGCCGATCTCTCCCAGCATGTTGGCTATGTTTATCAAGACTTCGAAAATCAGCTTGTAAGTCCACGAGTATTAGAGGACGCTAGTTTTGCTCCGCTTAACTTTGGTTATACAGATTATCTAGAACGTGGAAAAAGAGCACTAGACTTAGTTGGCCTTCATGATCGTGATAACGAATTTGTTTGGCAGCTAAGCGGCGGACAGCAGCATCAGCTTGCTTTAGCTGGAGCCCTGTCCCTTGACCCTGAAATTTTAATTATTGATGAACCAATTGCCCAACTTGATCCAGCTCATGCCGAAGAAATTTATGAAATTTTAAAAAAACTTAACGAAGACTTTGGAAAAACAATCATTGTAATTGAACATCATACAGAATTTATCGCAAACTACTGTAAGCAAGTCGTCCTGATGAATAAGGGACAAATTGTTTGGAAAAGGCCAACATCGGAAGCCTTAACCGCAGTAGAAGAGCTTATGATGAGCCAAATTTATCCACCGCAAGTGACACAAGCAGCCTATAAGTTAGGTTCTTTTGATAAAAAATACTTGCCTATCACGTTAAAAGACGCAAAGGAATCATTTCAACTCTCTAATAATACGCGGACAGAAAACAAGTACGAGGAGAACGATATTACGCCGCATATCAATGAGAAAATAGTAGAAATAAACAATGTCACATTCTCTTATAAAATGATCAACCGTACCCAAAAACAGATTTTAAAAGGCACGAGCCTCGATGTTCATCAAGGAGATTTAATCGCACTAGTTGGAAATAACGGTGCAGGAAAATCAACTTTAATGCGACTTCTCACTGGACTCGTTAAGCCAGAACAAGGAAATGTTCTCATAAAAGGAATGAATACTCGTAACTTTTCACCAGAGAAGCTAGCAGATACAGTTACCTATATCTATCAAAATCCAGAAGAAATGTTTATTGAAGATTGCGTTCGGAAAGATGTAGAGTTCTTTTTAAAAGCACGGAAAATTCCTGAATATAAAGAAAAAGTCGATACCATTCTTAAACAGTTTGAACTGACCGAATTACAAGATCGAGACAGTCGCTTAATGAGTGGCGGTCAACAAAGAAGAGCATCATTAGCCATTGGGGTTGCGATGAATCCATCGATCATTTTACTAGACGAACCGACAGCGAACCTCGATATTGCAACGCGCAAGCATATCACAAAACTTATTACTTCGTTGAGAGAGCAAGTAAGTGCTGTTATTATTGCTACGCATGATATGCAGCTTGTCTCCGAATGGGCAAATAGAATTATTGTCTTACATGAAGGTCAAGTTATTCATGATGGCAATCGCGAATCCGTCTTCAGCAATGTTCCCTTACTAAAAAAAGCTGGGCTGAAGCCTCCGCAAATATTAGAGTTAAGCAGAACGTTAAATATGTCGCCGCTTGCCTATACAGTAGACGACTTTGTTCAAGGGATAAGAAAAAGAGAGGAGCAAACAAGTGGAGTATACGCGAAAACTTTCTGAAAAGCTTTCTGTTGAACAAGTAAAAATTGAATTATTAAATACAGCTTATGGAAATGAAAATACCTTTTTAGCAAAATTAGATCCTCGAACGCTATTTATTTGGTATCTATTTTTCGGCATTGTTCCTTGGTTTATACACAGTCCAACAATCTTAATAGGATTATTTGCCTTTATGGTATTAACTACATTTATGTCGAGGGTATCACTCTTGATTTTAATGATCCTTTGCCTAGGGTTGTTAGGGCAAGGCGGATATTTATTGATTGCTTCTTGGTTTTTTGGCGGAAACCTACAAGCAATCTTGCCACTTTTAATGCTTACTTTGAAACTTTCGATTATCTCTTTAGCAAGTATTACTGTATTTTGTTCCATGGATCCAGAAAAATTAAGCAATGGACTGCTGAAAATAGGTATGCCAGGGCAAGTCTCTTTTAGCATCGCTTATGGATATCGTATGCTTCCGAGTTTATTAGAGGAGTATCATCACGTATTTCTTTCTTTTCGCTTACGGGGCAAAGCACCAGAAAAACATGGAATCTTATACTGGCGCTCGATTATTTATTTTTCGAAAATTGCCGTATTATCCTTTTACCCTTTGCTTTTAAGCACTGCAAAAAGAGCAAGAACAACTGTGGAAGCATTAGAGACAAAGGGGAGTTTTTATGCGTTCAATCGTCCAGAGGTTAAAAAAATCAAACTTGCGCATCTATCCTTTAAACCGCGTGATTATTTATTTTTAACCATTTCTGTTTTATATATCATTAGCCTATTTACTTTCGCTACACTATTTTAAAAATACAGGAGGCAATTACCATGCGAATAGATTTCCATAGTCATGTAAAAATTTCAAAAAAATCCGATTTTATGCCAACTTATTTCCAAGAGATGATGGCAGAGGCACAAACCAGTGGTTTAACCGCCTTAGCTATGACAGAACATTTCAACACGAAGCGTTTTGGTGATATTTATGATTTTTTAGAGCAGCATTATACTTATGAAAATGGCTACTATAATATTGAGGGATTTAAGCTGTTTCCTGGTATCGAAGTAGATGTGAAAGAAGTTGGGCATATCCTCTTAATCGGAAGTCGAGAAGATATTTTATCCATTCGTAAACAATTAGATAAGCATACAGAAAAAGAAAGCTTTATCGCCTTTGATTTACTAATGAATCTAGCAGAACAATATAATATTTTAAAAATCGGAGCACATCCTTTTCGAGAAAGCACCCCTCTTTACCACCTAAAGGTAGAGCAGCTCCTCCGTCTAGATGCCTTTGATTTGAATGGAAAAGATCTTTATTCTCAAGGAGTACACCCTTATCATAAAAAACTAACTGCCTTTGCAGAAAAGGTTGGTCTGCCAATTGTTGGCGGAAGCGACACTCACCAGTTTTTACAATATGGCAGTGTATATAATGATTTAGCACATGAGTGTAATAATGTAGACGATTTAAAGCTGTGCATTGCTTCTGGAAACTATCAAGTTCACACCTCTCCTGACTTGGAGCTAAAAGTAAAATCAGCATCACTCGTTAAAGACTTATTAAAAGAATTGTTAAAAGAACAGAAAAGCAATAAAAAAGAAGCAGAAATGTCTAAGTAAACTGGATAAGAAGCTGGAACATAAGTATTCCAGCCGAAGATAAACCCGAACCATGATACGAAGATGCAAAAAATATTTCGTATCATGGTTTGGGTTTTTTATTCATGTAAAAAAGAAGGTTTGTGGTAATCGCCCGCAGCCTGCATACACTTCGCTTTCCGTGGGGCTCGGCTTTAGCCGCTTCGGAGTCTTCGTGTATGCAGGCTGCTCCATTTTCCAATCTATTTCATTTTTTTCTTGGTAAAAGAATTGGTTTTTAGCAAATAGCCTTTAAAAACGAAATAGAACAACATAGTTTTTATACTTAACTAGATTAAAAACACAAATAACCAGTATAGGAAGTAACCATTTAACTGCTAAATTAGTAAATGTTCGTCTTTACCTATTATCTATTTAGTTATGTCTCAGCCTCATTTCCCCCTATTTTTTGTATACGATTTCGCCATATACCCAGAATAGTCTTTTGGCATTTGCTCTAGGCAATGCTTCTGTCTGTATGCAGTGCTTTTTATGACGTGAACGTATATCACCTTCACAATCTCCCTTACTATATAAACCCATCAATTGGCTGTATTTGTACAAAACGATTATTCCACACAGATTCATGATGCTCTATAATTTGCTCAGCAGTAAGTTTGCTACTATTTAATGTACTATGTGTACCCTTTACTAACAGATTCTGTTGGTAGCCCTTACTATAGGCAACGCGCATGGTCGTATCTAAGCAAAATTCGGTTTGCGCACCGGCAAAAATTAATTGCTCTATTCCCAATTTCTTTAATATTTTCTCTAGAGTGGTTTGATAGAAGGCATCCCATGTAATTTTCTCTATTACCATATCGTTATCTTCTCGATGCAGCCCTTTATGTAATTCCCAAGTATACTTCCCCTTCGCCATTTCATCTAATAAATTTTGTTCTGTATGTTGGATGAAAATAACCGGTATTTCCTTTGTTCTTGCCCAATCAATTACTATATTTACATTCTTAAGCAGCTGTTCATATTGATATAGGTAATTTGGCTCCTCTGAAAAAAAGATTTCTTGCATATCAATTATGATTAACGCTTGTTTCACCTATACCACTCCTGTCCATCTCTCGACTAAAATGTTTATAACTGTACTTAAACCGGGAATACATGACACATTTTACTTGCGTGCGAGATGAATATTTTCTTCCCTACAAGCGAAATGAAAATCAGTTAAGCCAATGAGGTGGAGATTGTATGTGTGAGGGTAACTTTGTTTTATCGTTACCAATGGCTGAATTAATTTGCATTTGAGTTAAGAACATACTTGATGAAAGATTGGCACTACTTATATTTGCATCACGCAAATCAGCTCCTATAAAATCAACACCTCGTAGATCTGTATTTTGCAAATCAGCTGCAATTAAACAAGCTCCTCGTAAATCAGCCGCTCTTAAATCTTTTCCTCTTAAATTCTTGCCAACCCAATCTACGCCCCTATGTTTCTTGCCTTTCTTCTTAGCAAAAACTTTTGAGCTCAGCTCACTTCGAATATATTCACTTGTTTCTAAAAGTAATTCATTTACAGGTATTCGACATGTTAGGATATTTAGTGCCAACAACTGGTCAGCATCCATATCTGTTACATTTCGCAGCTTTTTTAATTGATTATTTAACTTATCCTGCAATAAAGGGGAGACATCATATGTTAACGCTTCTGCGATAAATGCAATCATTTCATATAATTGTTCCATAACAGGAAATACACGAAACATTTTCTCCGCGATCTCAGGATTTTCTTTCCAACTATCTCCACGAAAAGTGACTTGCGAGACTTTTTGACCCGCTCCTAAACAATCATACACTGTACATCCCTTAAATCCTGTTTCTCTTAGATTCCTATGAATCTTACAACGAAAATCTCCTTGCAAATGAAGACAAGGTGTTCCAGCTGCTTTATTTATTGCAAAATCACTTGATGCCACAATATTCAGCGCTGTACAGCATAGTCCAAAACAATTTATACAATCAGCTGTTAAGCTCTCTCTCCTATTTTTAGCTTTGTTTTTATACATATATATACCTTCTACTTTATTTAATAGTCCTTACTTATACTTTATACGTATAGAACTTTTTATCGACTTTCATTACGGGAAATTCAGCTGGAAGCTCTTCAAGCGTTATACTTTGAAAACCATTTTTTTCATAAAATCTATGAGCAGCTATAAATTGTAGCGTTGTCCCCAAATATATTCCTTGTAAATTATTTTCCTTTGCCGAACCAATAGCAGTATTTAATAACTGGGCTGACGCTTCGAATCGTTTTCCTCTATAATTTTTTTCTACAAACATCTTTTTTAATGCCACCTGATCATTTTCAATATCCAATAATGCAACAGTACCTATTACTCTATTATGATGAAGGGCTACCCAGAAATTCCCATTATTTATCTGATAGAAATGTTCAATATCAAGTAAATCAGGTTGATCCTCTATTGATATAGGAATATTATATTCATTTTGCTGTATATGCAAAATTAAATCTACCACTTGAGATTGGTATTCACTACAATACTCTTTTACTACGATATCGGTAACCATCTATTCCCACTCCTAAAAAACTATATGCGATTAATTATATCTGAGTGTTTAGATAATTCAATAATTACTTTTTTTCTATAAGAAAAATATTTAATATATACC
>JBDNRM010000213.1:0-7977 GCA_047718615.1 Bacillus sp. (in: firmicutes)
TTTTGTGCCTCAGATAGCTTGCGGCTCTAAGGGTTTAATTTATGAAATTGATTCAACTTATTAAAAAATCTATTAAATTGTTTTAGGAGGAATAAATATGAAAGATTTAGCAAACAAGGTGGCTGTTATTACAGGTGCTGCATCAGGTATCGGGCGAGCATCTGCGCTTTCATTAGCCTCCCAAGGAGTGAAAGTCTCTCTTGTCGATTTAGACGTTAATGAATTAAAAGAAGTGCAAGAGGAAATTTTACATAGCGGCGGGGAAGCACTTGCTTTCGAAACCAATGTTTCAGATCCTAATTCTGTTAAAAATGCAATAGAACAGACGATTGCGAAATGGGAACGAATTGATATTGTGTTTGTAAATGCTGGTATCAATGGACGAGTTGCTCCAATTGAAGTATTAACCCCGCTAGATTGGGATACGACAATCGAAACAAATTTAAAAAGTACCTTTTTAACTGTTCATTATTGTGTTCCCCATATGAAAAAAAGCGGTGGCAGCATTGTCATTACAAGCAGCATTAATGGAAACAGAACTTTTTCTAATTTCGGGATGTCTGCGTACAGTACATCAAAAGCTGGGCAGGTTGCCTTTGGAAAAATGGCTGCACTAGAACTAGCTAGATATAAGATTCGGGTAAATATGATTTGTCCAGGAAGCATTAAAACAAATATTGATGAAAATACGTTTCCGGATGAAGATACATTAAAAGAAATTAGAATACCAGTGGACTACCCTGAAGGCAACCAACCTCTTGAAAATGAACCAGGTGATGCGGAACAAGTTGCAGATCTTGTCTGCTTCTTAAGCTCCAAAGCTTCCAGCCATATTACCGGAACTGAAATTTATGTGGATGGCGCTGAATCTCTTTTATAAGGTGAAATTGCTATCGGTGCATAAGAAAAAAGGTCCAGCCACTCATTTATAACTACAAATGGAATGGAGAGTCTTAAAAACTTTTCTATTCCATTTTTTATAGAAATTCCACCAAAAACAGAGTATGGTACAATACTAGTGAGAATTTTAAAAGAAGGAGAGTTACTAATGAACCCTATAATTAATGCATTAAAAAAGCATCGTTCTTATCGAAAATATGAAGAAAAACCAGTACCTTCTGACTTGTTAGATGCAGTTATTACAACCGCTCAAGCAGCACCATCGTGGATTAATGGACAGCAAGTATCTATTATCGCAATAGAGGATACAAAACGAAAAGAGCGGCTGGCCGAATTATGTGGAAATCAGCAGCATATTAATAATGCACCATTATTTCTTGTCTTTTGTGCAGATTTTTATCGGGCAAAACTTGCGAGTGAGGAAGAAAATAAAAGAATGCAGGCAGTAGACGATGTAGATGCATTGTTAGTCGGCGCAACAGATGTTGGCCTTGCAATGGCAAATACAATAACTGCTGCTGAATCAGTGGGTTTAGGTACAGTAGCAATTGGCGGAATTAGAAGAAACGCCTCAGAAGTAGTTGACCTTCTTCAATTACCTAAGTATGTAATTCCAATTTCTGGTCTTTGCATTGGTTATCCTGCAGAAGATCCAGGAGTAAAACCGCGTTTGCCGAAAGAAAGCATCCTACATAAAGAAAATTATAACAAAGAGCAGCTTCCTTTTTTACATAATTATAATGAAACGTTTAAAAAGTATCTGCTAAATCGTGGAGACAATGAAGCGAATTGGACAGAACGCATTGCTTCCTTCTATGATCAATCTTATTATCCAAGTAATGCTGAATTGCTGATAAAGCAAGGGTTTACAGCAAAAGATTTACGAAAATAAGAAAAGTGCAAGCGTCTTGTTTAGCCCCGAAGAAAAATGTTCTCTTGAATCAAAAAGTGCTTTTTACTTTTAGAGTCAAGAGGTTATCTTTCACAGGGGCTAGACGCTGGAACTAGACACTTCTCAGACTTCCCAAGAATTTATGCTTTCTTACCTGAAAATAAGCAATAAAGCTGCCTATCCTTATGGCAGCTTTATTGTGCTGGAAAAGTAGATGGGTTGTTAATATCTACTTTAAATACAGCCAGATAGACTGTCCTGGTTTTACATAATGAAGCAAGATACAATCTTCTTTTGCAACGTGACCAATTACATTCACTTTCTCATCCATAGGAAGGTCTGTTTTCACTAGCTGAATTTCTCCTTGATAACGTCCATATAATATGTTGTCCATCGTGATGCTTCCTTTCGTTCGTCTCGCTTGGTGAACAGGAGCAATCTCCTCCTTGCTTCTTGTATCCATTAAACGAATGACATCCCGAGATAAATCTGGTCTAGTTTTATATACCTTTTCTTTAAGAATTTCACTTTCTATTCGAATCGGCAATATATTATCTTTTTCATATTGCATTAATGCTCCTAACAAGTCTTCACCTGCTTCTGGGTCACCAATATAAATATGCTCCACTCCCTCATGCAAAAGCTCCATTGCTGCATGAAAGGAGTTAGCATTTCTATGCTTTTCTAATGTTGGCAGTCCAGCAAATAATGGGCCGCGTTTTTCTCCATTTCCCGGAACAAATGCACATATTGGAATATTATATTTAGTGTAGAGCTTATTCTGCTCATTAAAGAAATGTTCATCCAGCCCCGTTTCGTATCGGGGATAAAAGTTATGCCATGCAATCAATTGATTAGGCTCTAGTCCTTTATCCAAAAGCTCCTTTAATTCATTCTCCAAAAGGATGCTGGCGTTTAGAGCAATTTTAAAAGATTGAGCCAACTCCACAATTGTTTCCTTTTCAAAAAAATCATCCAATCTTAAACCGACAACTCCTAATGATTGCAATTCATATAAAGAGCTTAACCCTAGATGCTGTGGTGTATAATAAGAAACATCCGCATATACATCGATTCCATGCTTTTTGGCTATTTGCAGCAAATGCTTTGCCCGATTAACAAGATCTCCAGATTCTTCTGGGATATGAAGGGAAGTAAATGCATTTTTCACTCCTTTCTCCGCTGCCTTTATGATTCTGTCTTCTGCAAGTACATCATTTAAATAAAAGGAAATACCAATCAATCAAACTCACCAGCCATTTCGTCTTTAAAACCGAATAAATACGTAAATATAAAGCCAGCAATATAAGCAAGAAGAACACCAATTAAGTATAATAGCACTCCTTTATGGATTAAGAACGATAATGGCAAGCCGGAAACTCCGACTGCAACCGTTGCAATATGGAAGTGCGCCTGAAATGCACCGCCAATGCCGGCTCCGAGACATGCGGTAATAAATGGACGGCCTAAAGGTAATGTGACACCAAAAATCAGTGGCTCACCAATGCCTAATATACCAGATGGAAGAGATCCTCCAATTGCTCTTTTTAAACGTTTCTTTTTTGTTTTCATAAAGATGGCAAATGCAGCACCTACTTGGCCAGCACCACCCATTGCTAGGATAGGAAGAAGTGGATCATCGCCAATGGAATTAATAAGTTCTAAATGAATCGGGGTTAAACCTTGATGCAAACCTGTGACAACAAGTGGAAGGAATGTTGCTCCAAGAACAAACCCTGCTACAATACCGCCATAGTCCAATATAGCAAGTAAACCTTTTGTAATTCCATCAGATATCAAACCGCCTACTGGCATAAAAACAAAATAAGTGACAATTCCTGTTACTAGTAAAGCAATAGTTGGAGTGACAATAATGTCTATTGCAGCAGGAACATATTGACGAATCTTTTTTTCCACCAAAGCAATAAAGATTGCAGCTAATAGTACACCGATTAATCCGCCTCTCCCAGGAAGCAAGGCATCACCGAATAAAGTAATACCTGCGACTGCTGGATTAATGATCAGAATACCTGCAACCCCTCCAAGTGCCGGCGAACCGCCAAATTCTTTTGCCGCATTTATTCCCACTAAAACTCCTAAATAAGCAAATAACCCTCCGCCAATAACAGATAATATAATAGCAATTTGTGAGTCTACTGCCAGCAAGCCAGCTTGAGTCAGTCCTTTTGTAATACCTGTAATTAACCCTGATGCTACAAGAGCTGGAATTAAAGGAATAAAGATACTCGAAATTTTACGTAAAAATAATTTAAAAGGTGTCGAATTTTTTTTATTGATCTCTGATTTTTTTATTTTTGCTTTTTCCTTTAAGTTAACCTCATCTGAATCTATTAACTGACCAAATTCTTCAGCTACTTTTGTCACTTTCCCAGGGCCAAGTATTATTTGCAATGTTTCTTCTTCTACAAACCCCAATACACCTTCCATTTTTTTTATTGCTTCTTTATTTACATATTCCTCATTGTTTGGTGTAACTCGTAGTCTTGTCATACAGCTTGTAAATGAATGAATATTCTCTGAACCGCCTAGTTGCTCTAAGAGTTTTTCTGCCAGTATTTTATTATCTGAAGTCATCTCTCATTCCCCCATTAAATGATTTTTTTCATTATTGCTTTCTTTAAAAATTCAAGGCATTTATTATTCGGCAATTATATATATAATTGGGAATTTTCGGACATTTTATTTTAAAAAGAAAACTACGTATAAGCTAGCCTGAAAATGCTCTCTCCATTAGTCCGCAACCGGTATACACTTTGCTTTCCATGGGGATCTCTTCTTTCCTGCAATTCCCATAGGAGTCTTCGCATATTCCGGCTGCTCCCTGCTTCACCATAACAACAAACATAAATCAAACTTTCTATTTTCATTTTTTATGGTGCAGATTTGTTACATGAGTGTCTTTCTATTTATGCTCGGATTTTAGAAATTGTATCGCTTCTCTTGTGTTATCAATATAGTCGATTGATTTATCATATTGTGCAGTTGCTATGTTAAGAAATAAGATATCTAACATATGGAGCTGTGCTAATCGGGATGATGTTGCTGCACTTCTAAATGTTGCTTCTGCTGAATAAGACGTGTACAGCTTGATATCTCCTAATGATGCAACAGTCGATTGTCCGTATTTTGTCAGACTAATCGTTTTTATGCCCCGATTTTTAGCAAGTGACATGATTTTGATTACTTCACTTGTTTCGCCAGAATGTGATATGCCAAATACAATATCTGTATCTTTTGCATTTGCAATTAATGTTGCAACAAGATGTGTATCTAAAAAGGCTGTTGCATTCTTATTAATGCGAAGAAATTTCTGTGAAGCATCCAATGCAATAATATGAGAGGCACCAATTCCAAAAAAATGAATCGTATCTGCTTCCATTAATTGCTTGATGGCCAGCGTTAATTCTTCATAATTAATGATTTCTTCTGTATCCTTTAAACTCTGTATGCTATTGTTTGTTGTTTTCTCAACGATAGAGTAAATCGATTCACCTTGATCTATATCACGGTAACCATTCACTTCTGTTTTTATAAGATCTCCAGCTATTCGAACCTTTAAATCTTGGAAACCATTTAAACCTAATGATTTACAAAGTCTAACTACAGCCGCTCCACTAGTGTTGGCTAAATTCCCCAATTCACTTACAGTGCTTTTCACAATGTCATGTGGATGCTCCAATATATATTCTGCAATCTTTCGTTCGGATGCAGGAAGTTCGCTTATTACTTTTTTTATCATTTTTAAGCCGCCTGCCGCCATACTTACTACCACCTATGCTTTATTTTGGAAGAATCGCCTTCCTTACATACCCATTTGCTACTTCTAAACGTTTGATTGCTTCCTCCTTTGTTATATTTGCTTTAATCATCACAATGGCTAGTTTCACTTGATTATTTGCTGCTTCAAGATTTTCTTTGGCGATTTCATACGGAACTTTTGTTACCTTCATAATAATGCCAATCCCACGTTCCTTTAATTTATGGTTGCTCACATGCACATCTACCATTAAGTTTTCATATGCTTTTCCTAAAAGAATCATGGAAGAAGTGGAAATCATATTTAATACCATTTTGTGAGCAGTTGCCGCTTTTAATCTCGTTGAACCAGTCAGTACTTCAGGACCAACAATTACTTCAATACTTTGTTCAGCTTCTTTGCTTACTAAACTATTTTTGTTACAAGTAAGAGAGACCGTTTTTGCTCCAATACTTCTAGCGTATTTTAAAGCACCAATAACGTAAGGGGTACGACCACTAGCTGCAATTCCAATAACGGTATCCTTTGCAGTAAGTTCTATTTCTTTCAGATCCTTTTCCCCCCATGAAGGATTATCCTCCGCTCCTTCTACTGCCTTAATAAATGCATTTTGTCCACCTGCCATAATTCCCTGTACCATGCCTGGATTTGTACTAAATGTTGGAGGACATTCTACGGCATCCAACACTCCAAGCCTCCCGCTGGTTCCTGCTCCTATATAAATAAGACGACCACCTTTTCGAAAAGAATTCACAGTAAACTTTACGGCAATTTCCACTTCATTTAAAACTTGTTGAACTGCAAGAGCTATGTTTTGGTCTTCTTGATTCATAATAGTTAAGATATCCATTGGCTCTGCAACATCAATATCGATGCTTCGTTCATTTCGCGATTCTGTTGTTAAACTAGACAGTTCTTGCCCCATAATCTTAGCCTCCTGTTGAATAGCTCTTATGTAAGTATCTGAGAGCAAATTCTAAAAACTTATTCCAATTAACTGAATTTTTAGATAAAAACTTATAAAAAAATAAAACTTATTAAATAAGAGTATAAATAGTTTGAAATATAATTTCAATACTTTTATCTATATTTTTAGAATTTTATTTCAAATTTAATGGTTTTATTCCTTTTTTATTAAAAAATAAATTGATGAATAGCTTTTGCATTCCCGTTATTATCATTTGTCTCTGTCACTTTGTCTGCCGAAAGCTGAACTTCTTTTGGGGCATTTCCCATAGCTATTCCTAGTCCAGCAACTTTAAGCATTTGCATATCATTATAATTGTCACCTATTGCTGCTACCTCAAAGAGTGGAATGTTTAGTTGTTTTGCTAAAGCGGTTAAAGAAAATGCCTTTGTTATATTAATAGGTGTTATTTCTAAATTTTTATAATTTAAACTTGTGCTGATTTCCATGCCATAACATTGTTCTCTTACTATTTCTGTGAAATTTTCCAAATTATCCTCTCCATGAAAAACAGCAATTTTTGAAATAGCTGGTGTATTTTTTTGTAGATATTCTAATAAATTCTCTACTAATTTTATTTGACAATTTTTACGATATATTTCACATCTTGTTAAATTTCCACCGGTTTCAGATAGACTAGGAATATTATTTTCAATCCAATTTTTATTCCAGTCGTTTTTTATTGGTATTAGCAATGTATCTCCTTCATAAAATTGAGCGTATATTTGTTGCTCTGATATTAGGTTCATAAAGACTTCTAGATCTTTTTGTTGGAAAGATTGCACTTGTTGAATGGTCCCATTTTCGTCCATAATAATTGCTCCATTATAAGCAATGATCGGTTCTTTTAGTCCGACTGTTTCTGCTATCCATTTTGTTGATAAGGGTGTTCGGCCACTGCAAATTACTACTTTTCCTCCTTTGTTTCTGAATTCTTGAATAGCAGCTATTGTTTCTGGTTCTATTTCTTTATGGCTATTTAATAGTGTTCCGTCTAGGTCAATTGCTAATAATTTATACTTCATATTTGTCATCTCCTATTAGTATTTTCCTTTATTATATTGGCTGCTCTGAAAAAAAGGGTTCCGCAGGTGGAATACACTTCGCTTTCCTGTACGATGAAGCTAGACACTTATCTAAGTTCACAAATTTTATCTTTCTTATTTTCTTAAAAAATCAACACTACTATGGTTTAGCAATCATAGCTTGTCATGAAATTCGAAGACAAGAAACTTATTCTAAAACAGATTGCTTGTAACGGAGGGTGCGCAAAGACTCCTGCGGGAAATGTGGGAAGTAAAGACCCCGCAAGGCAACGCCGAGGAGGCTCAAGCGTAGCCTCGTGGAAAGCGAAGCAACCCGTAGTGGAAAGCACCCCCCATAAGAAAAGCGGAAGCGCCTTGTTTAGCCCCGAAGAAAAATGTTCTCCAGACTCAAAAA
>JBDNRM010000214.1:0-7931 GCA_047718615.1 Bacillus sp. (in: firmicutes)
TAATAAATTTGCTTAATGAGTGTTCAAGCAGAAAATTTATATTATATAAAAGCCGCATGCTCCATGATAACTGTTGGACTGGTATCATGCTTGTCCTATTTTCTTCTTCCACAGCCTTTCCTCTTCTAGTCACCATTAACTTTGTTTTCCTTTCATATTAGTAGCTCATAATCACATTTTGTATGTTAATGGAAGAGCTGGGCAGTATGGTTTCCATATTTTAAAAAGTGATTACAAAAATAAAAAAAGCAATCCATATCATTGTGTAAAGCTGTTCTCGTATTTTTTATCAGCAAATAAGAAAATATCTTTTTATTTAGAAAAATAAGTTGACATTGATAATCATTTTCATTTAAAATAAAAGAAATAAAACGAATATTTATTTTTTCTATATAGTATATAAAATAAATAAAAGCAGGAAGGTGTCGGGGGAAATGAAGAATAATTATATTGTCGCAAGCTCATTTCAATATATGATTGAATGTACTTGTCCTAGTCCAGATCATGTTTTCTCAATTAATTTACATAAAGGTGATATGATCACAGTAACGGAAGAGAAGAAATATATTGATTCACTCGGCTGGTTAGTGCTTGTTCTAATAAATGATTATCAAGTTTATATGTATATACAGGAATTAGAAGATTTTGTTGCGGAGCGAAAGATTTATTCCGTTATGGATCTTGATTTAAAAATAAACTACTTGCAATTTAAAGTAAATGAAACATTGGATAGTTTGGATAAAAATAATTTTTCAGTATTTGCAAAAGAACTGGTTCAGTTAAGGGAAATTCAAGATAGTGTAGCGGTTTGCTAAAAAAAGATAATTCGGATATTAGCAATTATTCAACGAAAAAACCAGGAAGCGGGTCTTCCTGGTTTTTTTGTTGAATAATTGTTCAGCATAATAATTTCGAATATTTGCAAACTATATTTTGGAAGATTACAATAGATGAGAAGCAATCATTTAATGTTTAAATTTTTTAGGAGGATTTATCATGAAAGTTAAAATCAATAGACATGCAGAAAAAGTGATGAAACAAATGTTGGCTAATGCAAAAGAGGAAGAAAAATTGCGAGTATACATTACCGAGCATCATGGCAATCATGCTCATTATGATTTAAAACTGGACAAGCAAACAGAATATGATGAAGTAGTGAAAACAGATAAAGAGGTGGAGGTATTGCTTGATACGCGAGAAGCAGACTTTTTAGATGGAGTTTGGGTTCAATATTTCCATGTGCCAGAGCCTGGGTTTGTGATTTATAATCCACATAAAGAAGTACATCATCATTAAATAAAAATTCTGTCACCTTTCATTTTAAGGTGACAGAATTTTTATATAAACCCATAATTTTGATCCTTCGAGAGAGAAAAATATACATATATTACCTAATGAGAACGATTTAATATCAATAATAGATTAATCATCGCCAACTTATCTTTTCTATCTATTAATAAACGTGAATAATTGATGAATTTTTCTAAAAATAGTGATACGATAAAAAAGTGTTAATAAGGTTTGAAATAATATTTAGATTAAGGGATGGTAATCTAATGACAACAAGACTAAAAGTAAACGAAAGCAGTCTCCCACTACGTAATGATGTAAAGCAGCTTGGTTATATATTAGGGGAAGTTTTAGTTCATCACGGTGGTCAGGAGCTTTTAGAGAAAGTAGAAACAATACGTAAAATTTCGAAAGAGCTGCGTCAAAATTATAGTGAATCTACATATAACGCACTCAAAGAAGAAATGGGGAAATTGGAAAGACCTATGCGAAGACAGGTCATTCGCGCTTTTTCTAAGTATTTTCATTTAGTGAATGTAGCAGAACAAAATCATCGAATTAGACGGAGAAGAGACTATCAGCTTCAAGATGAAAAAGGCATTCAGCCTGATTCTATTGAAAGTGCAATTCAAACATTTAAAAAGAAAAATTTATCAGAAACTGAGATTCAAAATGTACTAAATACGCTTTCATTAGAATTAATTATTACAGCACATCCAACAGAGTCTACTAAACGTTCTATTTTAGAGATTCAAAAACGAATTGCCTTATTACTGAAGCAACTTGAAAATCCTCGATTAACAGACAAAGAGCAAAAACAAATAGAAGAGGACTTATTTAATGAAATTACGGTAATGTGGCAAACAGATGAGTTAAGACTTCATAAACCTTCTGTGATGGATGAAGTTAGAAATGGTTTATATTATTTTGACCAAACGTTATTTGATGTTTTGCCGGAGATTCACCAAGAAGTTCAAAATGCACTTCATGAAAATTATCCTGATTTTAGCTGGAAGGTACCAAACTTTTTATCTTTTGGTTCATGGATTGGCGGAGACCGAGATGGGAATCCTAATGTAACACCAGAGATTACATGGCAGACACTGCATAAACAAAATCAATTAGTAATAAAAAAATACACAACAGCAGTTGTAGAATTAATGAAACGATTCAGTCATTCTACCAATAGAGTCACTGTTAGTCCGACATTAATGCAAACAATTGAAGAAGAAGAGCAGCTATATTTATCGGATGAGAAAAAATGGCCAATCGATAAAGAAGTGTATCGTAGAAAATTTGCTGTTATGATTGAAAGACTTAAACAAGTTGGCGTTTCTGACAAAGGGTATCAAAATGCGGATGAATTATTGCAGGATTTACTTATAATTAAAGAAAGCGTCAAAAGTCATCAGCCGAAAGATCATGAACAAAAGCAGCTGCAAAAATTAATACGCCAAGTTCAGCTTTTTGGATTTCATTTGGCAACTTTAGATATTCGTAATCACAGCGGCGAACATGAATCTGCTATTTCCGAAATATTAAGAAAAGTTCGCATCACTGATGATTACAGTAATTTGAATGAAGAAGAAAAAGTAAAGGTGTTAGAATCAGTATTAAATGATCCAAGACCCATTCTCTTATTAAATGAAGATTATTCAAAAGAGACACAGGAAATGATAAAAGTCTTTACTATGATTCGCGATGCACATAAAAAGTTTGGGAAACGTGCTATTACTGTATACTTAATTAGTATGGCCGAATCACCAAGTGATGTTTTAGAGGTTCTTGTATTAGCAAAAGAAGCAGGCATATATCGCTTGCATGCGGATGGAACGGTGGAAAGTCATTTAAATGTTGCACCATTGCTTGAAACAATTGATGACCTTATCGCGGGACCACAAATAATGGAAAAATTATTTACATTACCTGTTTATAAAGAACATCTTAAGCAGCATCGAAATCAGCAGGAAATAATGTTAGGATATTCTGATGGAAGCAAAGATGGAGGAACGCTTACTGCTAACTGGAAATTGTATAAAGCTCAGCGTGAAATCCATGAAATGGCCAGCGGTTATCAGATTGGCTTGAAGTTTTTCCATGGTCGTGGTGGTTCATTGGGTCGTGGCGGCGGTCCTCTAAACAAAAGCATTTTATCTCAACCTATCGAAACATTGGGGGATGGAGTGAAAATAACGGAGCAAGGTGAAGTATTGTCTTCAAGATATTTATTAGAAGATATTGCATTTAGAAGCCTTGAACAAGCAACATCAACTTTGTTATCTGCTTTTGCTAATATTTCTGAAGAAGTTAATAAATATAATGATAAAAAAGCAGTGTGGGAATCAACGATGGAAGAAATTTCAAGTGTTGCATTGCAAAAATATCAATCATTGGTATTTAATGATCCTGACTTTATGACATATTTTAAAGAAGCAACACCATTAAATGAAATCGGTAATTTAAAAATCGGTTCTAGACCAATGGCTAGAAAAAATAAAACCCGATTCGAAGATCTTCGTGCCATTCCATGGGTGTTTGCATGGACTCAAAGCAGACAATTATTACCTGCGTGGTATGCAGCTGGTACTGGTCTTGCAGAATTCACAAATAGAGGAGATAATCATTTAGCGATACTGCAAGATATGTATGAAAAATGGTCGTTTTTCCGTTCGACAATTGATAATCTCCAAATGGCATTAATGAAAGCTGATTTGCCTACTGCAAGAGAGTATTCTTCTTTAGTAGAAGATGAAGCAATCGGCAAAAGAATTTATGAGAATATTAAAGAAGAATATAATAAAACAAAGACTGTTTTACTGCAAATTACAGGAAAAGAAGAACTATTGGATCATACACCGTCTATTCAAGAATCTGTCTATAGACGAAACCCATATGTTGATCCTTTAAACTTTTTCCAAGTAGAATTAATTAAACAGCTTCGTGAACAAGAAAATCCTGATCCAGAGTTAATGAATCAAGTTCTATTGACAATTAACGGAATTGCTGCAGGTTTACGCAATACTGGTTGATTTTTTAAAAGCAAAAAGAAGAGAAAGGGTGAATTACAGCCCCTTTACTCTTCTTTTTTTATGAATAGTTGAAAAGAAACTATCACCTTTTTACTGCATTATTAGCCTAGCCTAACTCGTCCGACTAAAAGATAAAACACCTTTTTTATTGGTCTGAACATTTTCATCTCGGCTAGGACAGCAGGTAATTTTGCTTTTTTATTTATATGATTGTAAAAATTCTTCTACTTGTTCTGGTGTTTTAGCATTAGCACTATGTAAATGGCCAATTTTTTCGCCATTTTTAAAAACTAATAAACTTGGAATGCCCATTACATCAAATTTTTCAGCTAAACTTGGTAATTCGTCTTTATTTAAGCTGAACCATTTTTTATCGGTATTTACAGCGATGATTTCCTCAATAAAAAGATCCATTCTTGTGCAATCAGGGCACCATGTGGTAAAAAACTTAATAATAGTTGTTTCTTCTTGTTGAATGATTTGATCAAATTCTTCTACAGTTTGTATCTGTTTCATTTTGCACCTCAATAAAAATTTATTTATGATTCTCTTCTAAACAAAGAAGAGAACAGTATAATTATACACATAATAACATGATTTATCTTGTTTTATGATTAATTATAAAGATAGTCTTGATATATTCTTTGTTTTTATACTATGATATAAAAATGCTGTAAAGAAACTGCCTTAACTCTTTCAAATTAATTTATTCAATCATAAAACGAAGGAAATTGCTTTTTTGTTATATTAACATTCACTCCAGAATATAATAAGAGGTAGCAGTAAAGGTAGTGTTCTAGTTAGAGGAGGATATAGATGAGCGCAACGAAAATAAATATTTCGCCAGTAGAAAATAAGTACATAAAATTAATTTTAACTATTCAAGATATGGACAAAGAAAAACTAGAGGACTTAGGGGATTCTTTTTTGCTAAAGATTAATAAAAAAAGCAAAAGCGGCAATGAACTGAATTTTTCTATTTTCTTTAATAAAAAAATAATGAACAAGCCTGCTAGAACATCTAATCCGATTGTCAATATTACGAAAAATAAAAACCTTGTTTCATTTGAAGTTATCATGATGCTGGAATTAAATGAATTAAAAACAGAAGAAGATTTTTATTGGATCAGAAAAGAATATGCAACGACTCCACCATTTGAGCTTTCTTATAAAATGAACGAAGCATACTATGAGAAAAAGATAGGTCAGTACCTAACAACAGAGACAAATGCTGACAATGTCGATTAACTATATACATTGAGGGATCTAAAGGATGGTTATCACTGTCCTTTAGATCCCTTTTCATTAATAAAAGAAGCTTATGCAACTGCTATCCGCCGTTCATCTATACTTTTATTTTGGCATAAGTCCCAATGATTTTAATCCATTATATATACCTGAATCAGTTACAGAAGTTGTTTTATGTTTTGCATAAGCAAATAATTTTTCATTCGCATTTCCCATCGCAAAACCTTCTCCAACAGTGCTCAGCATTTCTTTATCATTTAATCCGTCTCCAAAGGCGATTGCTTCTTCTCTTTTTATTTGAAGTCGATCCAAAATCATCGAAACAGCCATTCCTTTGTTTACTTTGTCGCTTATTACATCATAAGCATGTCTAAATCCTTCAATATTTACTTGTGATAAATGAACATTCGCAAAACTTTCATATAGGTGAATGTCTTCTTCCTTTAAATTAACAATGGTAATGCCTAATATATTAAGCATTTCTTCTTCTGTAAAAGCTCTATTTTGCTTTAAATGGAATTTCTTAGCGAATTCATTTGTGATGGTGCTTTCTGGATTTGATAATAAATTATGAGTGTTGGTATATAAAATTAATTCATTATCTTTTTGTTGTGCGATTTGCATGTAAGTTTTTACAAGCTCTGCACTCATTGGTTCTCGTAACACATCTGCTCCATTATAAATGGCATAAGCACCATTGTATCCGATAAATGAATTAATACCGAGTGTTTCACCAATATCTGCAATTTCATGAAGCGGCCTTCCTGTGGCAAGAAACACTTCTATCCCTTGTTCTTGCACTAATTGAACAGCCTTTTTAGTTGATTCTTCTATTGTGTCATCTGGACGCAAAATCGTTCCGTCTATATCAAGAAACAATATTTTATATGTACTCATCTTGTCCTCCATTCCATCCATCAAAATTTTAATATCTGATTATTATAAGAGCTATACTATTATTTATTTTACCATATAATTGTCGAAATCAAAAAACAGAGCAAAAAATGCTCTAGCCACCTCAGGAGTACAAAATTTAAAATGGATGAAAAACATTTATTACAAAAAAAACTATCTTTAGAAAGCTGCCTCTGTTAATCGAATTCACGAAATGTCAAAAAATAACTGATCATGTCTATTATATAAATTAAATTTGCACATGGAACAAGAAGAGAAGCAGTTTTCTTAAGTTTTATAAGCAGGTAGCAGGTTTGAATACACGTGGGGATTACGGCGAATCGTGAGACAGATGAGGCCTCGAAGGAACAAGCGTAGCACCACGTAAAGCGAAGTGGACTTCATGGAGGGAGCCCTTTTTTTGGGGTAGGTATCCATGCAACCAAAAAGTTTGCACCATGGGGCATGAAAAAAAGCAGTATTCCATTTTTTTAAGATCTAAGTTTAATGCAGCCGGAATATACGAAGCCTCCCATGGAAAACGAAGTATATACCGGCTGCGGACTTATTAAGAGCGCCTATTTTCAGTGGAGATTAAGAAAAATAAAAATACCTCCAGCACTTTGTAAGTTTACCAAATATGCCACCAATGCTTTTTCTGCTCAATAGCTCCAGCAGGCTTTCGGAAACTTTGTACTAAGTCTTGAAAAGTTTGTTCTCTTTCTTTGATTTCTTGATGAAACTGCTCACGTTCTAATTGTAATGTTTCCATTATGTACTGATCATTGTGCTGCAAAAGTTCTACTGATTTATTTATTTCATTATTTGATTTAGAAAGTTGTTCAATCATCGTTTTTATTTCTTTTGAAGAATTAGTAGACGTTGTCCATTGCTTGGAATATGTCTTTCGTTCTGCTTTGGAAAGTTTAGATAATCGATGGATGTTTGTGCGAATTTCTTCATAATCAGCATTTTTTTTGTTTTCGTTGTTATGTATAGTTGTCGTTAAATCACCGATATCTTCTTTTATCTCTTCATTGGATTGTTGTATAGAAGCAGAAATTGCATTGGCTGCTTCCGTTTGACTTGTTCTGATTTCTTGCTTAATAGGCTCAAGCAAGTCATTACGCAGTCCATTCCGTATTTCCTCTTTTACTTCTTGAAGAAAATCTTGTTTATATGTTTCTAAAGAGGATAGGAACATTTTCATATTATTATGCTCCGTGTTAAGAGTTTTCTCAACGGTTGCAGGATTAGAAAGCGGTTTTTCAACCAACTCTACTGCAGTGCTATTGCTCGGTATTTCTGTTTGTTGTTCCTGTTTTGGATGAATTAGAAAAGTAATTCTTTCTTTTACTTTCGACTTAGGTAAATTATCTGCAAATAGTTGTTTAGCTTCAACTAATAAAGACAGCTCTTTATCTGTATAATAACGTGCTCCATTTTTATGACGAGGAATAAATAATACAT
>JBDNRM010000215.1:0-7925 GCA_047718615.1 Bacillus sp. (in: firmicutes)
CTATTTTTATAAAAGATAGTTTAGAATGTAGAAAATTTCTAGACTTTCATGGTTTTTAATATTAGATACGCCATTTTTGTTTGTTCTTCCTACAACATAGGGTACAAAAGATTCAAACAGGGATTCCTTAACCTATCAATTAGGGAGCATAATATATAGTAGGTGAACAATTTTGGAACATTTATTAGGACAAGATTGGGAAATAACCCCTGCAGGCGGAGAAACAGGTGAAGCTTTTTTTGCTCAAAACAAAGGGCAAAAATTATTTTTAAAGCGAAACTCATCTCCTTTCTTAGCCGTATTGTCTGCAGAAGGAATTGTCCCAAAACTTGTTTGGACAAAGAGATTTGAAAATGGAGATGTATTTACAGCTCAACAGTGGCTTATTGGCAGAGAGTATGGTCATTCTGATATGACAGATGATCGGGTAGCGATGCTGTTAAAAAAAATTCACACATCTAAACCTTTATTAGAAATGTTAAAAAGACTTGGCAAAACGTCTCTACTTCCAAGTATGATTTTTGCAGTAATTAAAGCAGAGTTAGATGAAGAACTTTTAAAATACGCTATCATTAGCGAATCAATCCGTTATTTAGAAGAGAATATACCTTCTACTAATAACGATGAACATGTTGTTTGTCACTGTGATGTAAATCATAACAACTGGTTGCTGTCTGAAGACAACCAGTTGTATTTAATTGATTGGGATGGTGCCATGATTGCAGATCCTGCCATTGATCTAGGCATGCTGCTGTATTGGTATATTCCAAAGGAAAATTGGAAAGATTGGTTAACTAAATATGGATATGAACTTAATGAGCAATTACTGCTAAGAATGAAATGGTATGTTGTTGCCCAAACACTAAATTCCATCCAATGGTACAAAAAGAAAGCACGCTATACAGAAATGGAAAAATGGATTCAGTTTTTAAAGGATATGGATTGATTAAGACAATCCATTAATATTATCAACCCATTGTGATAGCTGCTCTTGATGGGAGCCAATATGATTATTAATATTGGCAGATTGAATTCCTTTTTGACTGTACTGATGAATTTCTTCCAGAATTGGAAGGATGTTTTGGTCGATATTTCCATTTACTTTTAAAGAAGTAATGAGTCTTTCTAGTTGTTCACATTCAGAAACAGATCCACAACAATCAGATTGGTGATTATTTAATATATCCGTTAATAAATTTAGTTGATCTTCATGATTGATTGGCATGCTTTAACACCCTTTCTGCAGGTCATATAAGACGGGTTGCAATTTCAAATACCAGTTAAGGAATTCACTTATAGGTTGTGAATTCTTTTTTTCTTTATACTTCTTTTATTGTTTGTAATTTTATCCTTTCCTCAAAAATCGGAAATTATTGTGAATTTATTATTATTTGTATTTTGAGTTGATGATTATAAAGGAATAATCGTATGAAAAAAGAGACTTGCATGAAAAGTTGAAGCATGTTATTGTTTGAACGATAAGTGAAGAAGGAGTGTCAAAATGCGATTAAGACATAAGCCATGGGCGAAAGACAAGTTAAGTTCATATCCTCAGTATGTTGTCCAATCTCCTGAAGAAAATAAAGGGAAATGGCATCATATTTTTGAACAAGACGGGCCCATTCATATAGAGATTGGAACAGGAAAAGGCCGTTTTATCAGTGAAATGGCTAAAGCAAATCCATCGATTAATTATATTGGGATTGAATTACAGGAAAGTGTCATTGTATCGGCATTGGATCAGCTAATTGAAGCGAATGTTCCGAATGTTAAACTAATGAATAGCAATGCAGCTGATTTAACAACATTTTTTGCTGCTGGAGAAGTAAATCGAGTTTATTTGAATTTCTCTGATCCGTGGCCAAAAACGAGACATGAAAAAAGAAGGTTAACGTATAAAACATTTCTAAACACATATGAAGAAATATTAATGGAAAATGGAGAAATTCATTTTAAAACAGATAATCAAGGTTTATTTGAGTACTCATTAAGAAGTTTTTCTGAATATGGCTTGTTGTTGAAATATATTAGCTTGGATCTTCATCAAAGTGATTATGAAGGCAATATTATGACAGAATACGAAGAGAAATTTTCCAATAAAGGTAACAGAATTTATCGTTGTGAAGTTCAATTTCGCTAAATAAAGAGAATGGAAAATGTTCACTAGACGGGCGGGTATCTACTTAAAGATACCTGCTTTTTTTACAAAGGAGAGGAGCATACATGGAATAAAAATGGGGAATTTGAAAAAAATAATGGTGACAAATAGCAGCTATAATTGATTGGGAATATTTAGAGAAAGTATGTGAAGGCATAAATAGGAAAATCAGGAGGAGATATCAAATGAGATATCTCTTTTAGCGCTGCATGTGATAATTTTAAAAAATGCTAAATGTTTATTAGATTAGAATCAAGAATTTTTCCCGTTTTACTGTCGGCAATAAATTCAACCAGTTCCTTTTTTTCTTGTTTTTCGGTTGTAATGCCTCCTTTATATATATAGTAGATGGCATTTTCATACTCAAATTTTTCTTTTTGCATATTAATCCAAGACCCAGTAATGGATCCTTGCTTTTTGAATTGTTTTTTTACAATATTTAATACATGATCACTAGAAAGTGCATGATTTTTTGCAGCAGTGTCTGTTGCCATAAAAGCAGTCACCGCTCCCACGCCAATTCCTGCTAAAAATAACTTCCAATTCATCGAATTCCCTCCATTTCCCTTCTGTCATTATAGCCAAACTAATGGAACAAGTAAAAATAATCCGACTAGTTTTTATATGTTTTTCTTGAGAACATGTAATTAGCTTAGTTTTATATCAGGAAAAGCAGATGAATTATAATTGAAAAAGGAAATGGTGGCATGCTTTTTAATATTTCGGTAAAATAAAGTATAACTTAATTAGGGACACTAAAAAATAGTACCTTTTTAGTAAACCAAAGGTTTAACTGACTACATAATAAAAATTGTTAGGAAAGAAGGAAGAGAAAAATGAATGAAGAGACGTTAAATTTATTTCGAACATTAACAGAATTGCCTGGTGCCGCTGGGAATGAGCATGCTGTTCGTAAATTTATGCGCGAACAATTAAGTCAATATAGTGATGAAATTATTCAAGATAAACTTGGTAGTATTTTTGGAGTTAAAAAAGGGAAATCAGAGGATCCAACGGTAATGGTTGCAGGTCATATGGATGAAGTTGGATTTATGATAACTTCTATAACAGATAATGGCATGCTTCGATTTCAGCCATTAGGCGGATGGTGGAATCAAGTTTTATTAGCACAACGAGTACAAATAATGACTGAAAAAGGCCCGATTATTGGTGTGATTGCATCCATACCTCCTCATCTTTTGGATGAAGAGCAGCGAAATAAACCAATGGAAATTAAAAATATGTTAATTGATATTGGTGCAGACGATAAAGAGGATGCTTTATCAATTGGAATTAAACCTGGGCAAGCCATTTTGCCAATCTGTCCTTTTACTCCGTTGGCGAATAAAAAGAAAATTATGGCAAAAGCATGGGATAACCGTTATGGATGTGGACTTGCGATTGAACTACTGAAAGAACTTCAAGGGATAGAAGTACCGAATAATTTATACTCAGGAGCAACTGTTCAAGAAGAGGTAGGACTTCGTGGTGCTCAAACTGCGGCAAATATGATTAAACCAGATATATTTTATGCTTTAGATGCTAGCCCTGCAAATGATACATCAGGAGATAAAAATCAGTTTGGCCAGCTTGGAAAAGGTGCACTCTTACGCATATATGACCGCACGATGGTAACTCATAAAGGAATAAGGGAATTTGTTTTAGATACAGCAGAAACCAATAATATCGCCTATCAGTATTTTGTTTCTCCAGGTGGCACTGACGCAGGAAGAGTCCACATTTCCAATGAAGGGGTACCAAGTACTGTAATTGGAATTTGCTCTAGATATGTGCATACAAGTGCTTCTATTATTCATATTGATGATTATGCAGCTGCAAAAGAATTAGTAGTGAACCTTGTGAAATCAACAGATAAGACAACGGTTAATTCTATTTTATCGATGTGAAAATTTTCTATCAGCGAGTAGACAGATAATAAAGAGATGATGAGGTAAGGAAATGAAAATATGTATTGGAACAAAAAATCCTGCAAAAATAGCTGCTGTTAAGGAAGGATTTCAATTCAATAAGGAAGCTGAGTTTCTTCCACTCGATATATCTTCCTGTGTAAGTGACCAGCCTTTTTCTGATGAAGAAACGATTCGTGGAGCGGTGAATCGGGCAAAAGGAGCAGTAATGGAAGGGCATGGAGATATTGGAATTGGTCTAGAAGGCGGAGTGCAGCCTGCAAAAGAAGGCATTTACTTATGCAATTGGGGAGCTCTTGCTACAAAGGAAGGGCATATTTTTACAGGTGGAGGAGCAAGATTGCTATTGCCAAAGGAATTGGAAAGTGATTTATTGGCAGGTGGAGAGTTAGGGGATATAATTGATCGATATGCTAAAAAGCTTAATGTTCGGCATAATGAAGGTGCTATTGGCATTTTGACGAATGGCAAAGTATCTAGGAGTGCGATGTTTTTACATGTTCTTCATGTATTGATTGGGCAGTATGAATATAATGAACAAAGGATATGAATAAAAGATGTGCGGGTAAGTGGAAGGGGAATGATCTCTTATGCTTACTCGCTTTATTTGTATTTGTCGCTGGACTACCCTGAAAAGAGGTACTCTCGAATAGTCCGCAGCCAGCATACACTTCGCTTTCCTGCGGGCTCATCTACGAGCCTCCTCGCTACGCTGTGGGGTCTCGTCTTTCTCGCATTCCCGCGGGAGTCTTCGTGTATTCTGACTGCTCCCTGATTCAAACTTAGTTCATAAAACAAAATAGAAAGCTGCTTTTTTTCATGTGTCATGATGCGAATTTGTTTATGTGGTTGTCTACTTTATTTGTTACTTTTCTGATATGGTCTTGTTCTTGTTAGAAATCGCTTGTTTTATATTTGATAAGAGGCGCGGCTTCTTTTTTGGGATTGGTGCAACTTTTGTTTTTTCAGAGATGGTGGAATTTGTTTTTAACTGAAATTGGTTTACTTCGTTATGCAGCTCATTGGCAATTTGGTGAAGATCTGTTGCTGCAATGGTTACTTTAGAGATTGCGTCTAATTGTGTGTCGCTAGAAGCAGAAACTTCTTCTGTAGCTGCAGCAGCAGTTTGGGAAACTTCATGTACTTCATTCATGCTTTCTGTTAATGAAATATTGGAATTTTCCACTTTTGAAACAGCGCTATTTATAGTGACGATTTTGTGATTGATATTGGCGATTAATTCTGCAATGTTTTCAAATGCCTGTTTTGTAGAAAACACAGAATTACTTTGTTGATCTTTATACTGATTAATTGTTACAGCATCTTGTTTCAGTTCTTCCATTTGAACTTGCATTTCCTGCACTAGTAAATGAATCTGTTGTGCTTCCTGTTTTGATCTTTCAGCTAATTTTCTTACCTCGGCTGCTACAACAGAAAAGCCTTTTCCATTTTCACCTGCTCTTGCAGCTTCAATTGCAGCATTTAATGCGAGTAAATTTGTATTTTCGGCAATGTTTTGAATGGTATCAACAATACTTGAAATATTTTGAGATTGTTTTGTAGAGATTGTTACTTTTTCTGTTAAATTATTTGCTAATAACAAAAATTGATCAGACACAGTTTGAAGGTCTTTAATGGTTTTTAATCCATTTATACTCTCTTTTTCTGTTAGATTGGCATGTGCAGCTATTTCTTTGCTCCATGCTCCGGTTTGTGATATAGCAAGATTTACCTCTTGTAGAATATTCAACGATTTGTCTAATTGATGTGCTTGTTCGGTTGCGCCTACGGCTACTTGTTGAATCGCAGAATTTACTTCATTTGCTTGCGCAGTTGTTTCTTCTGAGATAGCTGCTAAATGTTGAGAAGATTCCTGCAGTTTATCTCCAGTATTTAATATAAAAAGAAAGCTTTTTTGAACTTTTTCTGCCATAAGATTAAATGTTTTGGCGAGATTGCCCATTTCGTCGGCTGTAACAATTGGAACACGATAAGAAAAATTTCCTGCACCAATTTTTTTTGCTCCTGATTCTAACAAACTGATTGATTTTGTGATATTTTTTAATAGTAAAAAGCCAATGATAGATAAGGTGAAGATAAGAACAACGCTCACAGTTATGATTATTGATAGGTATATAGTATTTTGTTTTTTTACTTGAGCAAGCAGTGTCTCTTTTTCGGTTGACGCCGTTTTATCCAGTGTCATAATTACGGTTTCAATTGCTCCGGATTGAGCATCAAAAGAAGTTAAGTAAGATTCTGTTTGAATATAGGAAGTATGAATAACGCTTATATAATTTTGATATTTTTTTAAACCATTACTAATGGAAGTTTTCATATTTTCATTTAATTGATCATTTGTAGTAACATTATTTGTTAATTTGTTGCTGCTTTTTAAAAAGTCGTTATAAAACACTTCCATTCTCGTGGTGATATATAGATCTTTTAATTTATTTATCTGTTCTAATTCATTCTGTATATTTTGATTTTTAGAAAAATTAGAGATGGAGGAAAGTTCTTTGACGGAGTTTTCTATATCTCCTCTAAGTCCTTCGTAAGAATCATAGCCGATTGCTTCATACATATCTGATAACTCGATAAAACTTTTTTGGTAAGCATTTGTTAGGTCAGCTATTTCCTTAAATTGATTATTCATTTTTGTGGATACAATCTCACTTTTGTCATTATCCCTTGTTAATTCCAATATTCGGGAAACATTTGTATTGACTAATTCAACATTTGTATAATCGGGATGAAGTAAATAATCCTTTTCATATAATCTTGTCTGTAAAATGAGCGTTTTAATTTCATCGCTTTTATCTACTAGGGATTGTAGTACTGACTCCTTTTGTCTATTATTTGATTGAAGCTTATTAAGGATAAAAGTGAATGATAACAATAAGAGAAGACCAACAATTGTCATACTTAAAATAAAATATAATTTTCTTTTTATCGTGTGCATCCTGTCCTCCCTCTAAAATGTTTTTTAAATAAAAAGAATAGTTAATTAATTATAAATAGAAAAAATCATTAGTACAATAGTCTTGTTGGAAAAAATTGAAATATTGTGTCAAATTAACTAACATTAATTGTTAGATAGTTTTAAAAAATAGAATAAAACGGGAAGAATATACTAGATAGTACAAGGGTGATTTGGTAGGTAAATGAGCAAGGCAGGATTAAGCATTTTATTAGGATAACGGAAATAAATTTGTTACTATCAAACTACACGCACTAATAATTAGATGCACAGGGAGGAAATGAAATTGAAGGAGTTGCAATCGCAAGAAGAGTTAAAGGAATTACAAAACAGCAAACAAAAACATATTTTTCTATTTTCAGCTAACTGGTGTGGAGACTGTCGTTTTATTGAACCAATTATACCGGAGATTGAACAAAAGTATAGCGATTATGAGTTTATCTATATTGATCGAGATAAATTTATTGATACATGTATAGAGCTAGATGTTTTTGGAATTCCAAGTTTTATTGCTTATGAAAATGGTAAAGAGTTAGGCCGCTTCGTAAGCAAGGATAGAAAAACACAAGAAGAGATAGAAAAATTTATTGATTCATTATCGTAAAACGCTTCTCTTTGTCATTCTATAAAATAGAGGATGTCTGAGGTTTATAAGACTTGAGGTTGATTGGCTATCTGTGCTTTATACGGATAAAAGAGCAGTACGTAATCGTATTGCTTTTTTTTATTGACTAGTATTGATAAACTTATGCCGCTTGCGCTTTTAAAATGTCTAGCTCCAGCGCCTAGCCCCTGTGAGTATTGCCTCTTGCCTCTAAAAGTAAAGAACACTTTTTGAGTCAAGAGAACATTTTTCTTC
>JBDNRM010000216.1:0-7874 GCA_047718615.1 Bacillus sp. (in: firmicutes)
GAAGTCACCACATCCTGTGAAAGGCCGATGCTCGGGAGCAAACCGCCTCGAACTTCTCGGTCCTTTTTGAACACGCACTATAAGCTTATTTTTTATTTTTTGGCTTTTTTTTGACAAAATAATGAAAAGCGATAAGCCTGATGCCTGAACCAATATCAAATGTTGCTAGTAAGATTAACACATATGTAAGAAAACCCCACTCCTTATTTGTTTGGATATTCTGGATAGCGAAATATGTAAATAATGCCCCTAATAAGATATATAAAAACCCTGAAAGTAAAGCAGATTGCCTCATCTAAAATCCTCCAATAAAATGTGAAATCTGGTTTGATTGCTCTAACCATTTTTGTAAATGCTCTTGATTTAACTGAATAATAACGACAAGTGTATTCATGGATACATGCGCAAAAATAGGGATAAGAATTCTTTTCGTTTTTACATATAAAAAGGCAAAGGTAAATCCCATGCTTGTATATAAAAGAATATGAACAAGCTCGCTATGTGCAATTGCAAAAATCACGGAACTGATTAATGCCGATAAAAAGAAATTTAAACGCTTGTATAAAGCACCAAATATAATTTTCCGAAAAACAATCTCTTCTAATATGGGGCCAATTATACTGATTACGATGATGATTATTGGCGAAAACTCCACTATTTTCATTAAACGTGCTGTATTTTCCGAACCAGCATTGATGCCAAATAAATTTTCAACCATGCCTGCCATGCTTTGTGCAAATAAGGAAAGAAAAATTCCCCCAATCGCCCAACCAATGGAAGTACTGATATTTGCAGCTTCATTGCGAAGAGGAGTGGTCACTTCTTTGCGCAATAGCACCAAGGTAATAATTAACGTAACAGCAAAGCTGAATAAGAGCCAAATGACTACTCCAGGTAACTGGATAGCTTCTTTTTGATACCCAAATAATGATCCGATTAAATAAATAAGAGGCAGTCCGATAAGAGATGAGAACTGCATGCCGATATATGCAAGTAAGATAATCCAATATTCCTTTTTCACTTATAATATGCTCCTTTTAGTAATGCATTTATCCTTATTGTTTTAACATATAAGAGGTTATTCAAAAAGTCCGGTAAAAATGACACGTCGAATTTCTTCGTTGGCTTCACTTTTCCGCTTCTCACGTATCAACTAGAGGATCTTCCACTAAAAACGCTCACGTCCTATGAGCAACGTGGAAGTCATCACATCCTGTGAAAGGGCGATGCTCAAAGTGAAGCCGCCTTGAACTTCTTGGTCCTTTTTATCCTCCTTTTTGAACACGCACTATAAGATAATTAGTAGAAATATGCAGTTCTGTTTACATACACTTTCTTAATGAACAAGCGAAAGAAAATATTCATACTCTTTATTGTACTAATAAGTAGCTATATGTTTCAAATAGAAGCTATTAAAAAGAATAAATGAATAAAACAAAAGAAGTAGTATATACTCTTTAAAGGCAAATTAAGGTGAAAAGAATGAAATTTGTAAAAAATAAGGCGTGACTCTTGCAAAATGGAAGAAGATTAATTAATATAATACTTGTGTTAGCACTCAAGGGAAACGAGTGCTAATAAATAATAAATCAATTACATATTATTTGAGGAGGTTGTTTCACTTGTTAAAGCCATTAGGAGATCGTATAATTATCGAGCTTGTTGAAACAGAAGAAAAAACTGCAAGTGGTATTGTGTTACCAGACTCTGCTAAAGAGAAGCCTCAAGAAGGTAAAGTAGTAGCTGTAGGTACTGGCCGCGTATTAGATAACGGCGAGCGAATCGATCTTGAAGTTTCTGTTGATGATCGCATCATCTTCTCAAAATATTCTGGAACAGAAGTGAAGTATGAAGGAAAAGAATATTTAATTCTTCGCGAAAGTGATATTTTAGCAATCGTAGGCTAATATCAAATAACGTAAAGATTGATGGAAAAAAACATAAATGAAAGAAAATAGATAAAAAATTCGAGGAGGCTTTACAAAATGGCTAAAGACATTAAATTTAGTGAAGAAGCACGTCGTTCCATGCTCCGTGGTGTGGACGCACTTGCGAATGCTGTTAAAGTAACACTTGGACCTAAAGGACGCAACGTTGTATTAGAGAAAAAGTATGGTTCTCCACTTATTACAAATGATGGCGTAACAATTGCAAAAGAAATTGAACTAGAAGATGCATTTGAAAACATGGGTGCAAAACTAGTAGCAGAAGTTGCTAGCAAAACAAATGATGTTGCAGGTGACGGAACAACTACTGCAACAGTACTTGCACAAGCAATGATCCGTGAAGGATTAAAAAACGTTACTGCTGGAGCTAACCCAATGGGTATCCGCAAAGGGATGGATAAAGCAATTTCTACTGCAATTACAGAGCTTAAAGCTATTTCAAAACCAATTGAAGGCAAAGCATCCATTGCACAAGTTGCTGCAATCTCAGCTGCTGATGAAGAAGTCGGCCAAATTATTGCAGAAGCAATGGAACGTGTTGGCAACGATGGTGTTATCACAATTGAAGAATCAAAAGGCTTCACTACTGAATTAGATGTGGTTGAAGGTATGCAATTCGATCGTGGATATGTATCTCCTTACATGGTTACAGATTCAGATAAAATGGAAGCTGTTCTAGACAATCCTTATATCTTAATTACAGATAAAAAGATTTCTAATATCCAAGAAATCCTGCCAGTACTTGAGCAAGTAGTACAACAAGGCAAACCATTATTAATTGTTGCTGAAGATGTGGAAGGCGAAGCAAGCGCTACATTAGTAGTGAACAAACTTCGTGGAACATTTACTGCAGTAGCAGTTAAAGCTCCTGGATTTGGAGACCGTCGTAAAGCAATGTTAGAAGATGTTGCTATTCTTACTGGCGGAGAAGTAATTACTGAAGATTTAGGTTTAGATCTTAAATCTGCAACGATTGACTCTCTAGGCCGTGCTGCAAAAATTGTTGTTACAAAAGAGAACACAACAATTGTAGAAGGTGCTGGCGATTCAGAACAAATCGCTGCTCGCATCAACCAAATCCGTGCTCAAATGGAAGAAACAACTTCTGAATTTGACCGTGAAAAACTACAAGAACGTCTTGCTAAACTTGCAGGCGGAGTAGCAGTAGTAAAAGTTGGAGCAGCTACTGAAACGGAATTAAAAGAACGTAAACTTCGTATTGAAGATGCATTAAACTCTACTCGTGCTGCTGTAGAAGAAGGTATCGTAGCAGGTGGTGGAACAGCACTTCTTAACGTATACAATAAAATTGCTGCTATCGAAGCAGAAGGCGACGAAGCAACTGGTATCAACATCGTATTGCGCGCAATCGAAGAACCAGTTCGTCAAATCGCACACAATGCTGGTCTTGAAGGATCTGTTATTGTAGAGCGCTTAAAACATGAGCCAGTTGGAACAGGATTCAACGCTGCAAACGGTCAATGGGTAAACATGATCGAAAGCGGAATCGTTGACCCAACAAAAGTTACACGTTCAGCACTTCAAAACGCTGGATCTGTTGCTGCTATGTTCTTAACAACAGAAGCAGTAGTAGCTGACAAACCAGAACCAGCTGGATCAGCTCCTGCAATGCCTGATATGGGCGGCATGGGTGGAATGGGCGGCATGATGTAAATTTAACCACTCCTAAACGAGAACTGGTTAATTGCATTTCCCGACCAAACTGAAAACTGGTCACGTTAATCAATTATTTCTAAAGAAAAGACTACTTCCTAAAAACAAGGAGGTAGTCTTTTTGTGTTGTTGAAATTTTCCTTTTAAAGATTTTTTTCGAACAATGACGAGTGTTAAGTTTATATATATGGATTATAAGGTTACAAATGTTATTAAAGAAACTCTGGTTTTATGAAGAGTAGATCTCCTTTCTCTCTCTCGTTTAATTAATACAAAGTTAAATGAAGAAAATAATTTTTATAAAAAGGTGAGCTGTTAAATCTGTCCTTCTTACGTTATTGCTTTAACTTGAGAAAATAGGGTGTTTTGTATATATTCAAAGGTTTTCATCTACTTTTATCGAATTAAAGGTTAAAACACAGAAAAAGGGTGGAATTTATGAGGGAGATAATTAGTTATTACAATCAATTTGATGAGTGGGGAAGACTTGAGCGTGAACCGATTGAGTTTCAAGTAAATTGGCACTATATAAAAAAATATTTACCCATTACAGGATGCATACTTGATAATGGTGCAGGACCTGGTAAATATTCCATTGAACTGGCTAAAGAAGGATATAATGTAACTTTAACAGATTTAACACCTAGGTTTGTTGAAATTGCTGAAAATAAAGCACAGGAACTTGATTTAATTGGGCAATTTAATGGCTTTTTTGAAGCTGATGCTAGAGACCTTCACATGATTAATAATAAACAGTTTGACGCTTCATTAATGCTAGGTCCTATGTATCACATACAGGAAGAAAATGACCGAATTAAAGCAATGAAGGAGTTACATAGAGTTACTAAAAAAAATGGAATTGTTTTTGTTGCATATATGTCTAGAGTCAGACACATATTAACTTCACTTTTATACCCTGAAAACTGGAAACCGAACAATAGCATGAAAAATATACAAAAGTTTTCACAATCTGGATGTTTTAATCACGATGATGAAGGAAGATTTACTGGTGCTTATTACTTTAATATTAATGAAATAAATCCTTTTATGGAAGAACAAGGGTTTGAAAGCTTAGAATTAATAGGCTCAAATGTAGGTGCCATTTTAAATAATGATAGTTGGAGTTACTGGAAAAACAAAGGTGAGAATGAACTGAAAGAAATTATAAACTTAATTAAGGAAAAAGCAACAGACCCCTACATTCTAGGTATTTCAACTCACTTGCTCTACATTGGAAGGAAGAAATGAGCTAAATATTAAGGGGAAGACTTAAGGATAATTTATATTCTCAAGTTTTTTTAAAAATAATTGAATATTTAATAATATAGTAAGTTTTCTCACGGTTATCATTGTCGTCATTGTGGAAGTATGTCAGTAGTTCTTTATGGTAAGCGAAATGGACGCCAACGTTATAAGTGTAAAGATTGTCTTAAATTTAGCTGTGATTTAACAAATTCTCCTATGTATCGTTCAAAAAAGGTAGACAAATGGATTGCATTTATTGAATGTATGTTGAAGGGGCTATCTCTTCGTAAAACTGCCGAAATAATTGGCATCACTCACGTAACTGCTTTTTACTGGAGAAATAAAGTGTTGTCTGCTCTTGCAAAAGAAAGTATCGGCACATTTGAAGGAATAGTAGAAGTAGATGAAACTTATTTCTTAGAAAGTCATCCCTAACCTACCTACAAACATTTTGGAACAATCTGAAAAGAGGTTGTTCCTTTTTCCACTTATACTCTAGAATACAGACGATCATAAAAAAGTTATATTTTTCAAACCGAATGAAGGGTAGCTTCGTCTAAGATATATGAGGGGGTGACAACTAGATGAATGAACTAAATCAATTGGCGGTGACAGATGAAACGATGCTGGATGAGCGTGAGCAGATCATTGATCAATTAATGCGTGAATACAGCGATGATATCCTGCATCTTGTATATACATATGTAAAAAACCGAACCATAGCAGAAGATTTAGCACAAGAGATATTTATAAAGTGTTATGAAAAATTAAATCAATTTAATCAGCAGTCAACAATAAGAACTTGGCTATATCGCATTGCGAGTAATCATTGTAAGGACTATTTAAGAAGCTGGCATTATCGCAAAATAACGCTTAGCAATAAAGTATTTGACCATATCCCTTCTAAGTCAAAACAGGTGGAAGAGGAGGTTATCAAGCATAGTGAAGAAAATAGCTTAACGAATGCCGTCATGAATTTGCCTCTAAAGTACAGAGAAGTCGTATTTCTACATTATTATGAAGAACTGTCTTTAAAAGAGATAAGCAAGATTACTTCAGTAAATATAAATACATTAAAAACGAGATTAAAGCGAGCGAAGGAATTATTAAAAGACAAGATGATAGAGGAGGTTTAGGAGATGAATGATGCATTTAAGAACCTGAAGAGTTCGATGGAAAAATCAATATTCAAGGATTTTTCTTTTTCTAATGAAAGAAAAAATGCCGTGCGTGAAGCCATTCGTACGAATCAGCAATCACAATTTCATACAGAAACCATTATAGCTATATTAGAATCTGTTCAGCATGAATCAAAGGATGGTTACAATATTTCCGTCCAACTTTTTCAAAAAAATGAATCTGCTTTCCAAAAAAATGAAGGGCAGCTTTATACACTGCTACATCTATTAGAAAATAAAGAAGTGCTTACTTCAAATTGGATAAATAACAAGAAATATTATTCTTTAAACTCCAAAGGTAAAAAATACTTAGCTACTCATAAACAAGATACCAATAAACAAGGATTATCCCTTAATCCCTTCATAACGGAGGCATCTTTATGAGTTCTCCCAAATTTGAAGAATTTTTAAGCAAAGTCACTTCCAAAGTCAAATCTACGGAGGCCCACAACAGGATAACTAAAGAGCTTACTCATCATCTGCAAGAGTTAAGTCAATCTTACAAAAAAAGAGGGTTTTCTGAAGAAGATTCAGATGAAAAGGCCATTCAAGAAATGGGAAATCCATTTATTATTGGAGAGAAATTAAATCACCTTCATAAGCCAAAAATGGATTGGATTCTAATTGTTTTATTTGTTATTTTTGCTAGTATCAGTTTTCTCCAGTTAGTTGGTGGAATTCCTGGTTTTTCATCATCAATCACCCATATTATGGGGAGACAAGCTATCTGGTACTCCTTAGCTGCTCTTGTAATTATTGGGTTTCTTTTCTTTAATTATCAAAAATCAAAAAATTGGTGGATGCACTTTTATGCTATCGGCTTGTTCATTCACGTATATCTCTATTTATTTGGATATACGGTCAACGGAGCAAAAAGATGGATTTCACTTCCAGGCCTAACGGTCGATGGCACTATATTGAGTTTATTTTTCTTTTTCCTGGCTTGGGCCGGTATTTTTAACAAAATAAATGAGTTTCGCAGTTGGAGAAAACAAGGATTTCTTCTTGTTATATTTTGGATTCCCATATTGCTCTACATGCTAGTGCCAAACTTTATGGTTGGAGTCATTTACTTTTTCTGTTTACTAGGAATGTTTACATTTGCACGTGTTCATAAGAAATTAGCTATCAACCTAGTCGTATCAAATCTAGTGGCTGGTATCATCTTCATCATTATGATTATTACTACGACCTCACACCAAAGTTATTTTCTTACTAGATTATCTACTTTTATAAACCCAAATGCCGATCCAAATGGAGCCGGATATATATATATGGTCGTTAGGAATGTCCTTGCAGAAGCGGGATGGTTCGGTAACGGACTTAATAATGATTTCAAATTCCAATTGTTGCCAGAATCACATACAGATTTTGCTTTCCCCATCCTCGTCTATTCTCTTGGTTGGACATTCGGAATCGCTCTTTGTTTGGTTCTGCTGATTTTTATTTTAAGAATCTCAAATAATGCATTTAAAACAAAAGATCTTTATGGGAGATTAATCGTAATCGGTGGTGCTGTATTATTTGCCGTTCCTACTACTTGGAATATATTGATGGCCTTTGGAATCGTGCCCATCATGGAAGTTTCCCTGCCGTTTATTAGTTATGGAGGAAGTGCAATCCTCTTTTACGCTGCTGTTTTAGGGCTCATTTTAAATGTTTATCGAAGAAAGGATATTGTAGAACCCACGATAGCAGATGATATAAACATTTAAAGTCAAAAATCGGAATGATGAGAAAAAGGGCGACAGCTAAATAATAGTTGTCGCCTTTTTCTTTTATGGAAAAGAAAACCCTAGGCTAGGCCTAGGGTTCTAAAAAGCTTATAGCG
>JBDNRM010000217.1:0-7757 GCA_047718615.1 Bacillus sp. (in: firmicutes)
GTCTCATCTAACCCGCAAATCCCACAGGAGTCTCGCACCTTACACTCCAATCAAGTCGTTTTGATTCATTAGTTGCTGTCGTGGAACTGGTGAAAACATCCATCTTATAGTAATAGACTAAAAGTGCACATTTTGGGAGAACCACGTTGAATAATAAACATAAAAAATCAACGCTACTAGTATTTAGTAATCATACCTTGTAATGAAATTCGAAGACAAGAACTTATTCTAAAACAGGTTGCTTGTAACGGAGGGTGCGAAGACTCCTGCGGGAAATGTGGGAAGGCTGAGACCCCGCAAGGCAACGCCGAGGAGGCTCAGCTCCCACCCCGCGGAAAGCGAAGCAACCCGTAGTGGAAAGCAACCACCACACTAAAAAACAAGCCTCCCATTTTATTGTTCTTAAACCGAGTAATATCAAGATTTGCAAACGAATTTGAAGATGCGAAGTTTGAGTTAACTAGATGAAAAAACATAACTAACCAGTATAGGGTAGTAACGATTTACGTGCTACATTAGAGCATGTTCGTCTTTACCTATTATCTATTTAGTTATGTCCCAGCTTTTTTTATTAAAATCATTTATCCTTAACTACTTCATCTCAATCGTTTCATTTATATTCGTCGACTCAGCATCTTTTCCAGTTACTCGTTTATACAATAGACTTATTTTTTTCACTAAATTTCCGGTCTCCCAATACTCTGCTGCTTCTGTATTCACTTTAATCAGTACTACATTGGGATCGTCATAGGTTGTTTGCATGAACTTATCATATCCAGCACTCCACAGCTCCTGCTTTTTATCCTTATTTTCCACGATTTCTGCTTTTCCTCTAATGGAAACAAAGGATTTGCCTACATATGCTACATTAACATTTGGATGTTGGAGTACTTCTTGATATTTATTTGTATCTTTTTTCGTAAAAACCATAAATCGTCGTCAAACTCTATTTCCTGTGTCTTCATTGGACGGGAAACCAATCCTTCCGCTGTATTCGTCGTAAGCATGGCAGTATCCACATCTTTTATTAAATCTCTTAATTTGTCCAGCTCTTCTTTATGTTCATTAGTAGTGTTTGACACAAAATCACCTCATTAGCGTTTTCCTTTATATTACCCTTAAATGGAATTTTTAATCTAAATCGTGACAATCACGTCCCATTTGCCTACCATTTTCTTTCCTTCTCTTCCATTTTATTTTTCTAGAAATGAGGGAATTTCTACGAGTAACCCAATCCATTTACTGGAGATTCCCTCTTTTTTCCCCTATAATTTAAGAGAATAATCAAAAGGGAGTGGCATGATGAAGAATTCGATTCCGGAAATTACGCTTAATGATGGATTAACATTGCCTGCTATTGGTCTTGGAACCTATGATTTAAGAGGTGCAGCTGGTGTAAATGCAATAACTAGCGGTATTGATATTGGTTATCGCTTGCTAGACTCTGCATTTAATTATGAAAATGAAGGAGCAGTTGGAGAAGCAATTCGCCGCAGCTCTGTAAGCAGAGACAAATTGCTTGTGACATCAAAATTACCTGGACGTCATCATAAATATGATAACGCTATTTACACGATTCAAGAATCACTATATCGTTCGAAGCTTGATTATTATGACCTTTATCTGATTCATTGGCCGAACCCTAAAAAAGATCTTTATGTAGAAGCATGGCAAGCGCTAATCGATGCGAAAAAATGGGGGCTAATTCGCTCAATTGGAGTATGTAATTTCTTACCGGAGCATTTAGAGCGCTTAACGAAGGAAACTGGTATCACACCAAGTGTGAATCAAGTAGAATTGCACCCATATTTCTCTCAAGAAGAGCAGCTTTCCTATGATAAGGAACATGGAATTGTAACCGAATCATGGAGTCCATTAGGGCGGGCGAATAACGTCCTGCAAAATGAGGCAATTCAACAAATTGCTGAAACCCATCAAAAAACGATTCCACAAATTATCCTACGATGGCATATTCAGCTCGGTGCATTGCCAATCCCTAAATCGTCTTCACCAAAAAGACAGTTGGACAACCTTTCTATATTCGATTTTTCATTAACAAAAGAAGAAATAGATATCATTTCAAGCTTAACTCAATCAGACGGACGAATTGCCAATCAAGACCCAGCTTTTTATGAAGAATTCTAAAGAAGCAAGAGCAATTCTCTTAACACTCTTCAGGCTGTCGATTAATCTTCGACAGCCTATTTCTCTCTCTCTGCGATAAGACACATATACCTTCAGAATACATGTTTAAAAATAATGACCTATTGCAAAAACGTGAAAACCCGGTAAAAAAATTGGATTTTTGTGGTAAAATAATTCAAAAGGAGGCGTAAAACATGAAAGAAAGCTATTATCTCAAACTTAATGTTTATATATTACTTATAATTCTACCACTATCTGCTCTTGGATATTATTTTGCTGTGTACAATGAATCCTTGTTTTTCTTATATGAATGGTTGCTTGCAGCGTTAATCGTCATCTCGATACTATTGTCCATCAAAAACATCGTAGCACTTAGAAATGAGCAACAATGGATTGCTATTTCTATATTAGCTTTTTTAATCCTCTTTTCCGTACTTGGATTATTTTTGGGACCATTAACACATTACCTAATGTTTTATCTTTATTATGTTATAGCCATTCTCTCTTTTATTGTTTTTATAATAGCAATAAGAAAAAACAAGACGCTAAGAATAGTCCCGATAATCTTCACGATATTAACAGGATTATTCACATTGTATATCCTGTTTCTACATACTTTGTGGGGAAATAATTTAAGTTAAAAAAAGATATTTTTTCTCTTGGAGGCATCACCATTTTCATGCTGGGAGGTATGGAGAATCAACTTTATAGACTATCAAAATATAAAAATGATAGAAGATAAGGAAGCAATGATTAAAAAGTGTATTCTACTTGTTTTATTTTGTTTCCCTTTCCTATTATCTGCATGTACACAAGGCACAGAAGATACTCAAGAACATGCAGGGACTATTAGTAATAACAAAGCTATAGGATATGAATATACCATAACAAAAGAGCAAAATTCATTTTCTTGGAAAATTGGTTATAAAGGAGATATGGCGACTATCCAAGAAAGTATGGACAATAAAGATGAATTACAAAATTTTATGATGGCTGTAAACGATAGTAAAGCGATAGTTATAGAACTAATTCTATTGTTATCCTATTTTTTAATTGTTGCACTACTATCATTTTTCCTATACAAGAAAAACAGAAGAACCTTTTTAAATGGTGGTGCAATTGTAGTTGTAGTAACGGGGAGTATCGCATTATATATTGCCTTTTATGCATCATTTGATTTAAGTAATGCGTTGCAAGATGCAAAATTTCATTATCTAAGGTTAACTAATTGAGGTAGTGTGGAAACCGTTTCCACACTACCTCATAATCTATATTGAAATTTAATAAAGAGAATAGAATACAAAAACCAATTCTGTGCTTATTCGAAATTACGAGATATGCTCATGAAAAAAAGAAGTATACGCATATAACGCTGGCGTGCCGCCGGAATGAAGAAAGACAACAGAATCTTCTTTCGTAAATTTCCCCTTTCGAATCAAATCTATTAAACCAGCCATTGCCTTTCCTGTATAAACAGGATCTAGCAAAATCCCTTCCGTACTAGCAACAAGCTTCACCGCTTCCACCATCTCATTTGTAGGAACTGCATATCCAGGGCCGACATATTCGTACAAACATTGAATATGCTCCTTCGATAAAAGGTTTCTAATACGCAAGTGATCACCGATTTCACGAAGCAGTTCGTACACTTTTTTTCTTGCTCCGCTTTTTTTCTGCTTATATTAATGCCTATTACAGGTACCTCACTATTTAACCCTTGGAATCCTGCAACTAAACCTGCATGCATTCCACCGCTGCCGCTTGTACATACAACATAGTCGATTTTTATTTGCTGCTCATATGCTTGCGAAAGAAGCTCTTGGGCACATGCTGTATACCCTGTTGCTCCAATCGGATTCGACCCTCCAACCGGAATCAGATATGGCTTATCGCCTTTTTCAATAAGCTCTTTTTCCACCTTTTTCATCTCTTCCATCAAGTCAGAGCCTTCTGGAACAAATCTCATATCAGCGGCACCAAGAAGCTGATATAAAAAGTAATTACCTGTAGGAAGGTCGCTCTGTTTATTTTCCCCTTCTTCTAGAACTAGCACACATTTCATTTTTTCCTTTATAGCAGCAGCTAATGTTAATCTGCAATGATTGGATTGCACGGCACCACATGTTACTAAAACATCAGCATTCTTAGATTGCGCATCTGCTACTAAATACTCAAGTTTTCTTGTTTTATTTCCTCCCTCTGTCAAACCAAGCTGATCATCTCGCTTCATATAAATAGTCGGTCCACCGAGCGCTTCCGTCAGTGATTCTAATTTTTCCAACGGCGTAGAACCGTTCGTATATTTATTTCTAGGCAAGATTGATAAATTCATTTGGATATTCGCCTCTTTTCGTTTTGTTATTATGGAACTTTTATGAAACTAGTCTCTCCTTTTAAATTTATAAAAGCGGCTGTTTATAAGGAGCAAGAATTTCAAGGCGGCTTCACTTGGAGCAACTGCCTTCCACAGGATGTAGTGACTTCAACGTTTCTTATAGGGGGCGAGCGTTTTTATCTGAAAATCCTCTAGTTAAATACGTAAGAAGCGAAAGATAGGTTATCGAAAAAATTCGATGTGCCATTTTTACCAGACTTAGGAACAAGCTCTAAAAGTAGTAATGCCAAAAGGTGTAATATATCTACGATGGCTTAAATCCTTTAGCCAGTTTTGCGGATTTAATTGATAAGTTCCATGTATATCACGGTATGTTCGTTCTCCTACGTTTACTTCAATATGCTCTGGTTTCCATTCCATTCTTTGTATGTAAGCTTCTAAATCATGCTGATTCGGTACACAGTAGATTTCCAGCACATCTCCTGCTTCCATATACTTTTCGATGTAAGTTAAAAATAAACGATTGCCAACCCCATTTACTTCATATATATACGGCATACAAAACAATCCATCCATTTCCTTTTTCCATCCAGCGTCTATCTCCTTCACGAAAAAAAACATAAAGTCTTCTTCCCGTTCAAAATAAGTACGGCTATTGTATTCCTTTATTTCCTCTGGCAATACAAATGGCCTTGAGGAAGCTAAAAAAGTAATTTCAGACATTAATCTAGTTTCTCCTTTTAAAAAAATCTTGTCTTTACTTATGTATTCTAGTAGTCAGTCAAACAAACCTACTGAAAAAGCTCATTTTTGCTTCTAAAGCCTAAACCTTTAAGCATGCAGACATTTGTATTTAATGATAGCTGAAATAAACTCAAACAACCAGCTAGAAGAATAAAAACCAAAAAGATGCCCCAAAAGTTGAACTTTTGGGGCATCTTTTCTCGTATCAGTGCGTGTTCAAAAAAGAGGATAAAAAGGACCAATAAATGCGAAGTGACTTCACTTTGAGCATCGACCTTCCACAAGATGCGGTGACTTCAACATTGCTCTAGGACGTGAGCATTTATAGTTAAAGATCCTCTAGTTGAATACGCAAGAAACGAAAAAATTCGCTGTGTCATTTATATCGAAGCTTTTACAACCTCTATCATGAACTCATATATGATCCACCATCAACATGAATAGTTTGTCCTGTCATATATGAACTTTCTTTCGTTGCAAGAAGCATATAAGCTCCCACTAATTCTACCGGTTGACCAGGTCGTTTCATTGGTGTGGATTTACCAAAGCTCTCTACCTTGTCTTTCGGGAATGTTGTTGGAATTAATGGTGTCCAAATTGGACCAGGTGCAACAGCATTTACGCGGATTCCTTTATCCACATATTGTTGTGCAATACTGCGGGTAAATCCAATAATTGCACCTTTTGTACTCGTATAATCGACTAACATCGCGTGTCCAACAAATGCATTAATTGACGCAGTGTTGACGATTGCACTACCCGGTTCCATAAATTCTAGAGCGTACTTAGCAAAATAGTAGTAGGAGTAAAAATTCGTTTTAAATGTCTGCTCCATTTGCTCTGTAGGCAAATCTGTTAATTCATTTATAGGGTTTTGTTCTGCCGCATTATTTACGAGTACATCAACTCCGCCAAATTCATTGACCGTTTGCTGCACCGCTTTTTTGGCGAATGCTTCATCGCCCGCATCCCCTTTTAGCAATAAACAGCGTTTCCCTTGTGCTTCTATCCGTTCCTTTGTAATATTAGCATCTTCATCATTTATATTGTAAACAATGGCAACATCGGCGCCTTCTTTCGCATATGCAATCGATACAGCACGCCCAATCCCACTGCTGCCGCCAGTTACTAATGCAACTTTACCATTTAATTTGCCTGTTCCTATATAGCTGTCATCTTCATAGATAGGAGTTGGCACCATTTTTTCTTCTGTACCTTGGCCACGTTCTAATGTTTGTGCAGGTTGACCAGTTGGAAATTTATTTTCTAAACTCATACTATCATCCCTTCACCTAATTATTTTTTGTTCTACTGATTCTTTTCCACGAATATGGTAATTTAAACAAGAATAGTAGAATTTATATAATAAAGACTGAGAATAATAGAAGATTAGCAATTATGAACGCAATTTCCACTTGAATAGTCTTCATTACACCTCAAAACCCACTTTTTTAAAAGTAAACAAACGTTTGATTAAATAATTATCCGTAGTAAAAGCACTAGATATGTACTTTTTATCAAAAAAAAGAGATGCATCAAATTGCTATCTCTTTTCATACGTTATTTTACTTCTTCAAGTTGTTTATTTAGTTCTTCCATCAATAATAAAGCACCTTTTTTACTTAGAACCACTTCTCCAACTTGTATATTTTCATCCGTTATTTCATCCGTTATCGAGCATTTCATTCCAGGCTCATACTTCTTTAAAACAATTTTGTCACTATCTACAAAAATTTCAATCGGTGTTCCAATCTCCAGTGAACGAAGCTTTCTTAATTCTTTAGGTATAACAATTCTACCAAGCTCATCTATTTTTCTAACAATACCTGTACTTTTCAATTAAATCACCCCCTTCTAACATATTACCAAATATTCCAATAATCTCATATCAAAAAACTAGAGTTTTATTTATCCTCAACTGATGGTTAGTTGCTTTGGATAGTTTAACACCGTAATCTATGCTAAATCATGATCTACATAACCAACTGCAAAATAGGCATTAACCTTTCAACTTCAAAAATTATAGTTTTAAAAAAAAAAAAATAATTTATCGAAAGAGATAGCTTATAAGTCAACAATCTAATCACTAAATTCCTTAAACAACGACTCAAGTTCTTTCCCATCGTAAAAATCACCATTACTAATAAATTTTTCAATTTCTACTGTATTATCTTCCATAAATTCAATTTCCCAACGCTGTCCAGGTACAGAAACCTCCACCATGATTGCTTCATCTCTTACTTTATTAAGCTTGTAATAGATATTTTGTTCTATTGAGATGGAAGTTGTGAGACTCCTGTGGGATTAGCGAGTTAGATGAGACTAAGCAGGCGTAAGCGAGGCCACAGAAAAATTGATTTTTTTTGAAAAAACTTAAATTCCCATCTATTTACAGTTAGGATTTTAGTTTATCATACTATATGTAGTGGATCTCCGTATCTTTTTCCTTTGGACTTATTCAGTGGCCTCGCACAAGCACCGAGTTATAATGAACGAAACTAGCCCCATACTCGTAATTTCGTAGGTTAATTTG
>JBDNRM010000218.1:0-7748 GCA_047718615.1 Bacillus sp. (in: firmicutes)
CTAAAAAAGAGGGAGTATACTACATACAACAAGAAGTAGTAGCAGCTGATAAATATAAAGCGTCTGATATCTTAACTGAAAAACTCAACAGATTTCTTGAAATTTATCAACTTATTGGAAATATCAAAGGCTTAGAGATAAACACCAAGGGATTAATTAGGGAACAAGGCATGTTAAAATGGGAATTTACAGATATTATAGTCAAGGATGATGAGTCGATACAAAATAAAATTACTAATAGGGAAGAAGAGGACATAAAGGAATTTATTCAGCTAAGAAATAAAAGAATTCAAAATCCCAAACAAGGTAATGAATTATTTCTACTTGAAAGAGCATATAGGCTAATTAGTAATTCAAAGGATTTAACATTAGAAAATCAACTTCTTAATGCGTGGTTAGCAATTGAGCATATGGTAACACCATATTTTAGTGATGCAATTATTGAAAAGATTCGCCAAGTGATTCCCAAAGTTGTAAGCCTATATTATGTAAAACAAAGAATGAATGAATTATGGGAAGAAATAAATGAATATTCTAAAACAACAAGTGAACTAGATAACTTTATTAGTGAGTGTAAAAGTGCAGGAAGTTGGAAGTATGAAAAGATTAAGTTTGCAAATAACTTGAAAAATGAAGATAAGGTTCGTGAACTAATGGAAATTACTAAAACTGATATTATTTTAGTAAGAAGGTTTATGGAAATAAATGGTCTACTGAAGAAGCATAAATCAACACAGAAGAGAGTAAAAGAAATTAATGGATTGGTTGCAAATGATTTAAATAGGATTTATCGAATAAGAAATAAAATTGTTCACTCTGGAGTGAATGTACCTGACAACTTGAATTTAATTACTCTTAGGTTAATGAAATATAATACCAGGTTGCTGGGTACAATAATACATTATATGAAAGAATCGGATGAAGTTACGATTGAAGGCGTATTAAATTCAATAGTCGAAACATATGATTGGTTTGTTGATGAGGATACAAAAGGATTAAGCATAGGAGAGACCATTACACCTAGATATTTATATATATAGTTCGAATAAAATCTTGAGAGAACAAAAAGGTTATTTAAATTTAACTCAAAAACAAGTAATTATTCTTTTGTTTCACATATATTTTATTTCTTTATTAGAATTATTATGACTTTTTAAATTATGAATGACTTTTTTCCTTAAGCTTTGAAGTACAACAAATTAAAGCAATTTTAGGATTATTTAAAGGGGAAAAGTCGTTCACAGTAAAATAAAGGGATACACACTTTTATTGTGAACGACTTTTTTTCGTGATGACATCGATTATCCCCCCGCCACTTTCTTCTTCTCCAAGCTAAAAAGTCGGTACCTACTGCTAAATAGTTGGTATCCAAACGGCAAAGGAAGTGGGAAGTGCAGCGGGTAGTTCCGATATGTATTCAATCGGTTTTTCAATTATAAAATCAATACAAATCCAGGCTGAATCCAATACGGGTTCAGTCTTTTTCTTTTGCTCAATATCTGTCCAATCCCTATTCAGTAGGTTTCCTAATTGTAATGCCATCTCAAATCGCAACTTTTCTCCGGATTCTTTCCTTCATTATCGGTACCAACTCTTTAACATTATCTGAATATTCTATGCAAGCCAGAAGGCTGATTTCAGGCCATTTTCAGGGGTTTTAGGGAAGAACTAAAAGGGAGCTAAATATCGATTAAAAAATAAAATAGTTGTTTAAGTATTTATACAATTTACATCCGTTCGCTTATTATTAAAATAAGTGAACGGATGTTTTTTTTTAGAAGGGAGCATAGACTATGGTTGAAAAAATTAAAGTACGTTTAACGACAGACTTAACAAAGTATTTGCCAGGATTAGTAGAAGGGACTGAAGGCTTTACAGTTGGCAGTCAAGGGATATGGAGTCGAAGTTTCAATCGATTTGTTAGTGTGAACTTTCCCGGTAAAGGAACAATAGATGTTTTATGGAAGTCACTTGAGGTTATAGACGAAAAATATTTACAAGAGAAAGGAGAACGAGAAGCTAAACGACTGGAAGAATATAAATCAGCCAAAAATGTCATCAAACATGTTGGACCTAGAGGTGGATTTAAAAATTTGAGTTATGAGTATATTGATTCGAATGGCGCGAAAGTGAATACTACCTTAGGAATTAAATCTGAAGCAGAGACATTGATTGAGGTTTTTAACAGTTACGGAATAGAAGTGATGGAAAAGGTTATTTAGTAATTTAATATGAGTTGTATATTGAATGTAATGTTAGAAAAGCACTCTTTGAGAAAATGATAAAGAAGAAATTATACAAAGGGTTTAGTGATGGGGAGGTATACTTTGGCTCCCAGCGCATTAAAGTATTACCATAGTGAGAGTCATGATCCAGAATTCGTATAAAAAGAAAGGCCCCCAAGTTAGTAACACGGGGGACACGGAACTCATATGAAATGAAGGAGAACCTTGATATTAAGAAATTAAATCTCTTTTTGGGGTATTTATTCAAAATATTAGAATAAGAGTAGGAAATCAAAATATAATATTGTCCTCTAATAGTTCCATGTTTGTAATAAATACTCGATGATTTTTAATAGTTATAATGCCATCTTGCTTCAATTGTTTTAAAATTCTGCTAACACTACTTGCTGTTGATATGCCGCAGAACTTTGCAATTTCTTCATTCGTAACTGGGAAATCAATCATTATTCCATCAGGTGTTCGAACACCAAAATGATCATACAAATCGTAAAGCTGTGTACAGACAGCACCCAATTTACCATTTAACAACATCTGTTGCATTTTCTTCATAACATAAAGCAAACGGTGTCTATAGAAATCTTTTACGTAACGTTGGAATTCGGGGTTCTCGTTGATATCCTTCCAAAATTTGACACGATTAATTCGATAAAATTCAGCAGTCTCTGATTCAACGCGGATATTGTAAGGTGAATCAATAAATTGTGAATACTCATCCCTTAATATGGAAACTATTTCAAGATCTGTAATGTATCTAAGATTAAATTCGCGACCATCATTAGAAATTACACTTGCCTTTACAACACCACTCTTCAAAATATAAGTATAACAATCCTCTACACCTTCAAAGGTTAAATACTTATGATAACCCTTTTGGACAATTGGTAAATGATTTTTTTCAACATATTCCTTTAACACGTTATTATCCAAAAAAATCCCCCCCACCAATAATTAGACCTTAAAAATATGTCAAAATCAGAATTTTTTTTATACGTAGTAATTTACAAAAGATATTAACATTTGTTATGTACGTAAATATATTACCATTGCATTTTTTAACATTCTACATATTTGTTATACTTCCCTTGTAATCTTATATAAAGAAGGCGATTGAACATGAATTTTTGGCTTAATGCAATTATTAATCGACTAGAAACAGCATTCCGAACAAGATTCAATAGGAAAGCATCGTTCGTATTTTTGAATGATGCTCACCAAGACTCAACCGAATTGGTAAGAATAATGGGAAGTAAACCAAATCAAGACTGTAAGGAATTTCTGCACTTATTCACGTCCACACATGATCTATTTATTGAACAATTATTAGATAGCTACCCCTAAAATGATCACAATGTAGAAGTACAAATCGAGAAATAAAAAGTTTACTTAAATTAAGGAGATAGGAAAACTACATGGAACAGAAACTTTTTAATAAACATTTTATCGGAATTACATTAATTAATTTTATTGTCTACTTAGTCTATTATCTTTTGATGGTTATCATCGCAGTAATTGCTCAAGATAATTTACATGCTACTTTAAGTGAAGCTGGATTTGCTTCAGGAATATATATTATTGGAACATTGCTAGCTCGCTTAATTATGGGGAAACAGTTAGAACTATTTGGGAGAAAAATCGTTTTACGCGGTGGAGCAATTTTTTATCTTTTTACAACGATCGCCTATTTATTTACCCCTACTATCCATATTTTGTATATAGTTCGGCTTTTAAACGGCTTCGGATACGGAGTAATCTCTACGGCAACCAATGCTATTGTTACAGCATATATTCCTGCGGCTAAAAAAGGAGAAGGAATAAACTATTATGGATTAAGCACAAGCTTGGCTGCGGCTATTGGACCTTTCATTGGAATGATTTTGCTGAATATGACAAACTTCATTTTTATTATTTGGTTTTCCATTATTTTAATTTCTTTAGTGACTCTTTCTTGCTTTATATTTCCTGTTAAAAATATTCAGTTATCCGGAGAACAAAAAGCTCAATTAAACTCTTGGAGTATCCAGAGCTTTATAGAAAAAAAAGCGCTATTTATAACAGGTATCGCCTTTCTAATGGGCCTTTCTTATTCTAGTGTGCTAGCATTCTTGTCTTCTTATACGAAAGTGATTCATCTAGTCACGGCAGGATCTTTATTCTTTGTGGTATATGCATTAGTAATAACATTCACTCGTCCTTTGACTGGTCGGATTTTTGATCTAAAAGGTGAACAGTATGTAATGTACCCTAGTTATTTCTTTTTGACAGCGGGTTTATTTATGTTAAGTATAACTACTAACAGTACGATGTTATTAATCTCTGGAGGATTAGTCGGTTTAGGGTATGGTACCTTTATGTCAAATGGTCAAGCCGTTTGTCTTAAACTAGTTAACGAACACAAAATTGGAATTGCCTTATCTACTTACTTTATTGGTTTAGATTTAGGATTGGGTGTTGGTCCCTATCTTATGGGTACTTTAAAATCTCTCACTTCTTTTAGAAGTCTATACATCATCGCAGGAGTCATACCTCTTGTTTGTGCAGCAGTATATTTTACTAATAATAAAATTTCACTGAATAAGAATAAGGCGAATAAGATTAAGATGAATAAAAGTGAAGTACTATGAACGAATTAGACTTAATCGTAGAATTGTCAGTTTGAAAAATAACATCGAATAATGTACTAAAAAAATTATATTTCGACGTTAAATGGTATTCTGATTAGTGGTAAGCAAATTTCCTCTAAGTTAAAATCTATCGAATATAGAGATATTTTGGTCTTCTGTCAAGAGAATGGATAAATTAATAAATACTGGAGCAAACTTATCAACTAGGTTTAAAGAATTAAAGACGGTTCGTCAGTAGGTCTGTCAACAAGATTAAAAGTATTAAAGCAGCTAGACCATATATAACCTCAAGGCATACATGGACAGTATTTACAAGATTTTTGGCTACTTGCAACTTGGACAATTGTAATATTGTAAATTTTTTTAAGAAGGAAAGGCAATTTTCTAAACATAGCAAAGAACTAATCATTTCTTACTCTTTTATATATTAGATCAGATATAGATTTTCGTGTTGATGAAATAAAGTCTTACTGTTTATAAAAAGCGTTTTGCAGAAGGTCAAACCGTAAATTAAGGTTATTGTAGAAGGATTTTCAAAAAGTTTTGATTAAACTTTTTTATAAAAATTGTATGATGATTCCCAAGAAAAGAATCTACTTTGATTAATCTTTCTTTCAACTCTGCTCTTAACGGGGCAGAGTTTTTTTATTATATTGATAGTTTCAAAAAATATAAAATACCAATAAATGTTAAAATAAAGTTAAACTAGGGGTGAGAAGAATCGCCAAGAGTAAAAGAATTAAAGATTCTAATTAGATGAAAAAGTAAATTTTGAATGGGGAATGGACAATCTGTACGAAAATACAATCACAAAGGATTTAGAAAAAATTTAAAACGGTAGAAAGTCATACTGTATATAGAGGCAGTTTAGTGAAGAAGGAATTAAATATATAAAGTGTATAAAATTCCAGACGGTTAAAATGCTACCGCTGTACTATACCAATTGTTTAGGAGGGCTATTTGTTAGTTCTTCAGGAAGAAAAATTGTAAAAACTTTCTTATCTCGATCAATTTTAGATAAATTGATTTCCCGAATATTTATTTGTTCTTCTAAAAACCTCATTATCCTTCCTTTCCAAGACACATGTCCTTTAATATAGTAAGTAAGTTTAATAGAATAAAAAACGAGGATGAGACGAATGCAAATAATTAATAATCCTACAATAAAGGAACATTATGTTCGTTTATTAGATACAAGATTTTCAAGTAATTTCATCTGTGATTTTGTCGAATTTCAGTCAGGACAATTGATTTTGAGACAAGGTGAAGAATTGAACAATTTGTATTTTTTAATGCGAGGGAAAGTTAAAATTTATAGTACATCGGTTGAGGGAAAACGATTAATTGTTGCATTTAATCGACCCATTCAACTTTTCGGGGATATTGAATTAGTACAGGCATCGTCTAATTTAAATTCGGTTGAAGCTGTAGGACCGGTGCATCTACTTCGTTTCTCCAAAAATGAAGCAAATCGCCTACGTTTAAAAACACCATTTAATGAATATTTACTTGAACTTATTAGTCGTAAGTTTTATACCAAATCTCAAGTGTTATCCTTCCATTTACTTTACGAGGCAAGTACACGATTTGCTAGCTATTTAATTTCTATCTCTCACAATGAGTTTGGTCAATTCATAGAACCACTTGTAAAAAAGAAGGAGTTGTATGAAATTGCTGAGTTTATTGGAATTACAGCAAGACATCAAAACCGTATTATTCAAAAGTTTATGGAAGAAAACATTTTACAACGAACTAATGAGGGTATATTAATTGTAGAGCCTCTCCTCTTAAAACGAAAAGCTACAGATAATATTTATGAAATGCAATGAGGAGCGATAACATTCAATGAATTATATTTTTGATTTTGATGGAACAATAGCTGATTCAAAACTTTGCAGTATTTTGGCAACACAAGATGCATTTAAAGCGTGCAATTTAAAAACACCTTCTAAAGATCAAATTGCACATTATATGGGGGTCCCTATTGAACAATCCTTTAAGGAAATGGCAAATAGCCCCTTAACGGACGAAGCTTTTGAACAATTACTCATTTCATTTAGAAGTTTTTATAAGCAATATGAAAATAAAACGCTACAATTATTCCCTGAAATGAAAGTTATTTTGCAACAATTAAAAGAGCAGCAACTGAATTGCTTTGTCGTATCAAGTAAAAAAACAGATGTGTTAAAAAGAAATTTAGCAACACTTCGAATTGCTTCATTTTTCAAGGATTATATAGGATCAGATCAAGTGAAAAATTATAAACCACATCCAGAGGGTATTTTTAAGCTTATCGAACGTTACCAGTTGGATACTTCTTCTTGTATGATGATTGGTGATGCGATATTTGATATACAGATGGGAAAAGCAGCAAATTGCCATACATGTGCCGTTACATGGGGCAGCCATTCAAAAGATTTACTCGCAAGTGAAAAGCCTGATTATATCATTGAAAATGTATATGAGCTATTGAGATTCGGAATGCGCTAAAATGAAAATCGAAACAAATTTTCTCTAAGTTAAAAATCTATTGAATATGGAGATATTCTGGTCTTCTGTCAAGAGAATGGATTAATTAATAAATATTGAAGCAAACTTATTAACTAGGTTTAAAGAATTAAAGACGGTTTTTCAATAAAAGCAGCTAGACCATATGAAATTCTATCCGATTTGAAACGAAACTATTTTTATTGTTGATTAAAGAATTCTAACTGGTTTCTAATCAAACTGTAATTCAAAGCTACAATCTAGTGGATTTGAATTACAGTCGTACTTAGAGCATGGTTTCCATTTTTTGTAGAGTAAGAATCTGTTAAGTGATAATAAAGTTCTTACATTAAGTATCCATATTATTGAATAAATGCATATGGATGTTAAAATT
>JBDNRM010000219.1:0-7728 GCA_047718615.1 Bacillus sp. (in: firmicutes)
TTCCAATAATAAGCTTAATTATTACAAAGTTTAGAAAATTTATTTACTAAATATTTTTCGAACTATAAGTTTTTTCTGAAAATTAAAATAAGTAATCGGATACATTATTCTTTCTTTTTTATTATAACTTATTCATTACCTAATAGCAAACGCTTTCATATTTGTTTATTTTGTAAATTCCTCCATAATTGCAAGTGGCATTGCTGAATAAAATTTATGCTGGATAATTCCATTTTCATCAATAAAAAAAGTAGTAGGTATCGTTATAATTTGATAAAGTTCATTCACTTTATCTTTTTCATCTAATAATATTGGAAACGTTATGTTCATACTATGAACATAATCAAAAACATCTTCTTGTCCATCAATATTTACTGCCAGAATAACAACCTTGTCTTTATTTTCCTCATAAAATTTTTGAATGGTTGGCATTTCTTTTTTACAAGGTGGACACCATGTTGCCCAAAAATTCAACATTACTTTTTTACCACGATAATCGGATAACTTAATGGTCTCACCAGCAAGGTTTTTTAATACAAAATTTGGTGCTGCTTTCCCTATTTCTATTTCTTCGTTTGGTGCTGCTATTGCATTATTGCTGAATACCAACATGAAGAAAGTGAATAAATAAATTATTTTCTTTTCCATTTTATTGCTCCTTCCCTTTGTCTTTACTAGTAGAATAACCAAAATGTATTATTTTCACTTGTTCTTAAAGATACTGGTTATTTTTACATATTTTTGGATGCGTAAAATTTTTTTAGAAAAAGAGGGCTGAGACATAACTAAATAAATAATAGATAAAGACGAACATGCTTTAATTTAGCACGTAAATCGTTACTTCCCTGTACTGGTTTTTTATTTTTTTTCATCTAGTTAACTTAAACTTCGCAGTTATAAATTCTTCTTCATGTATTGCTATAACTTGGTTTAGAGAAATGAGAAAGGATGATTGATTCATCTTGCTTATAAACAGGGGCAAGATTCTCGTTTCAGGATGCTCGCTTTCCGTGGGGCTCGCGCTGAGCCCACAGGAGTCTCGCACCTTCCACTCCAATCAAGCAGTTTTTGCTCCATTAGTTGCTGTTGTTGAACTGGTAAAAACATCCATCTTATAGAAATAGACTAACAGTGAACATTTCGGGAGAACAACGTTGAATAATAACATAAAAAAACAACGCTACTATGGTTTAGCAATACTACCTTGTAATGAAATTCGAAGACAAGAACTTATTCTAAAACAGGTTGCTTGTAACGGAGGGTGCGAAGACTCCTGCGGGAAATGTGGGAAGGCTAAAGACCCCGCAAGGCAACGCCGAGGAGGCTCAGAGCTCCCACCCCACGGAAAGCGAAGTGTATTAAGGCTGCGGGTGATTACCACAAACCTTCTTTTTTACATAAATAAAAAACCCAAACCATGATACGAAATATTTTTCACCTCTTCGTATCATGGTTCGGGTTTATCTTAGGCTAAAATACTTATGTCTCAGCCTCTTTTTACTCATTATCCACTTTTATAATTTTTCCTGTTTCTGCAGAAATTTCTATATCTACTTCTTTACCATCTTTTTGTAAAACTTCCATATCATAATAATATATCCCAGCTTCATCATCCAGCTCGATTTCCTTCAGTGTTCCAGGTATTGTTTTTAAAGCTGCTTCTTTAGCTTGGTCTGCTGTTATTTTAATGTTTTTTTCCATAATTTTTCCTGTTTGAGCATTAATATATACATCTTCTTCTTCCTGTATCAAGTTATTATCCTGCAGTTCCACTTGATACACTTTTTCACCATTAGCATTTATTTCTAATTCCACTTCTTTTACTGCTTTATTTGTTTGTTCTGCTGCTAGCTTTTTTGCTTGTGCTTCTGAAATATTCGATTGTTCTGCTGCTTTTACGTTAAGATTTAATGCTGCAGTAGTTGTATGATCTTTTACCATATAATAAGCAGCTATACTGATCGTAATAGCAATTGCCATTCCAATGCTGATTTTTTTAATTTTTTGTTTCATATTTAATTCCTCCTTTTTTGCTATAATCCTATCTTACCTTGATAAAATGATAAGACAGAACAAGAAAAATGAGAAATTGCTGAGAACTGTTGTTAATCTTCGTCCCAATTAATTGAAGTAATATCTCCACTGTATGCATTAATATAAATCGTTACTTCTTTCTTCTGAGGAGTTATCATGTTAATTTCGTAAACCAGTTGATTGTCCTCTTCCTCTACATCAATATCATCTATCGTACCTTCTACTTGTTCTCTTGCTATTTCTTCGGCAGTTTCTTCTTCTATCATCCCAGTCTTATGTTGATTTATTACGCTGATTTCTCCCGATTGACGATTCACAAAAAAGCTGTTTACTTCTTTATTTTCTTCTAATTCAACCTGAAAGTAACGAACTCCGTTTTCCACTACCTCTTTAACAGACTTCAATTCCCCTTTGTATGCTGATTGCACATATTTAACAGCCGCTTCTTCTGTTACTGGATGTTGTCTTTCATTTTTCGATAAAATTTTTATATCCAAGATTTTTCCTGTCATTGCTTGAACGGAAATAAGATAGTTTCCTTTATTATTTTCAAGGTTTGCTTTAAACACATCTTTCCCTTCTTGGATGCTAGTCACTTCACCATCATATTTACTTGTTACGATTTTTTTTACTTCCTCTTCTGATAAATATTCTTTTTTCATAAAAAAAGAAATGGACATAAAAAGAATCGCAGCAGCCAACAGGATTAGAAATAATATATACACCCATTTTCGCTTCTTCATTGATTATCTATCTCCCTTTTTGCTGCTGCCGGTTCTCCCACTAGTGGAAATTGACATACAAACGTAGTTCCTTCCCCAACAGTACTTTTTACTTCAATTATCCCTTTATGTGCTTCTACTATTTTTTTTGCAATGGATAAACCTAAGCCAGTGCCGCCACTATCACGGTTTCTTGATTTATCAACTCGATAAAAGCGCTCAAAAATAAAGGCTTGTTCCTCTTCTGAAATACCAAGGCCTCTATCAACTACTTCTATTATGATAAATGTTTTTTTCTTTTTCACGACAATAAATATAGCATTCGTGCTATATTTAACCGCATTATCTAATAAGATAAATAATAATTGTTTCAACTGCTTTCGATCACCATACAACAGAACTTCATTCCAATCACTTTTCACATAAATTTTTCTATGATGGGCTATCTCCATATTTCTCGCACTTTCTTCACAAATCTTTAGAAGATCTAGGGTATCCAGCTCAAGCTTCCAATGTCCATCAACATCTGCTAATTCCAGCATTTGATTGGTCATTTCCTTCATACGTATCGCCTCTGAATGGATTGCCTCTATTGCTTCTTGCAGTACATTCTCCCTTTTCATTCCCCATCGTTTTAACATATTGGCATAACTTTCGATCACAGTTAAAGGCGTTTTAAGTTCATGGGATGCATCAGAGACAAACTGTTTTTGTTGGTCAAACTGTTTTTTCAATAACGTAATCATGTTATTAAAAGTTGCTCCAAGTTGATATAATTCATCTTTTTTTTCTTCTGTTAATGTAATTTTTTTAAAATCCTTATTAGATTGAATTTCTTCCATTGTCATAATCATGGATTGAATCGGGTTTAATATAATATTCGATAATATTTTCCCTCCTAAAAAGGTGGGAATAATAACAATAATAGATGCAATAATTAAAATAATTCGCAATAGATGCAAGATGGTTAAGGTGCTTTGAATATTTTCTGTCAGTTCTAATGTTACAATGTCTCCATTGTTCCAAATAACTGGCAGGGTAGTTACAGCGAACGCTTTGTTTTTATGTTCAACTATTTTCTCTGTTTGTTTTCCTATAAAACGTGGGGATACTTCTGTATAATTTGTATCCTTTGTGGAAGTAAATAGAACAGCATTTTTATTATTTATTATGCGAATCATCCCATCTGATGGAACATAAGCTCGCAGTAAACTTTCTGTAGTAACAGAATCAGAAAGAGGACGTAAACTTTCTGTGATTTGTTCCAACTGTGACGTTGTTTTATTCAAATTATCTGTTAAAATTAATTTTTGAAATAAAAAATAAATAAGACTATTCACTACAAGTATGATAAGAAATAGAAAAATAGTGGAAAATAATTGGATTTTTGATCTAACTTTCATGATTTTATATCCTTTATAATATAACCGACGCCACGAATGGTATGGATAATTGGATTGGTAAAATCATAATCGATTTTTTTCCTCACATAACGTATATAAACATCCACTACATTCGTGTCCCCCATATATTCATATCCCCATACATTGTTCAGAATCTGTTCTCTAGTTAGTACGATATTTTTATTTTCCAACAAATAGACTAATAACTCAAATTCACGAGGAGTTAAGTCTATTTCTTTTTTTGCTCGTATAACACGATAGGATTTTACAAATACTTGTAAATCATCTACTTCTAACACTTTTTCCTGTTCTTGTTTAATTTGATATCGGCTTATTCGAAGAGATGCTCGAATTCTTGCTAATAGCTCTTCGATTTGAAAAGGTTTTGTCACATAATCATTTGCTCCTAAATCAAGTCCAGTCACTTTATCAGGAATAGATCCTCTTGCTGTTAAAAGAATAACAGGGACAGCATTCCCACTATTTCTAATTCTTCTTAATACTTCTAATCCACTTAATTCCGGTAGCATTACATCCAGCAAAATTAGATTCCATTCTTCTTGCCTTACTCTTTCTAAACCAGTAGTGCCATTGTGCTCAATTGCAGTATCGTATCCTTCAAATTCTAATTCCATCGAAATAACTCTTGCAATTTTTTTTTCATCTTCAATAATAAGAATTTTATCTTTTTTCAACAATAATCACCCTGTCTTTTTCAAACAATAATTTCGTTATCTACTTCAGAAAACTTTTACTTTAAAAAAGACTACAGAAAATAACTTTATTTTGCAAATAAAAATACCCTAAAAGCAAGCACTCTTAGGGTATTTTTATACAGATTATTCAATTAAGTCATAATAAAATTAAAGTTTGTTAAAAGACTCTGTTAAAACTGGTACAATCTGCTTTTTACGTGATACGACTCCTTTTAATAGAGCTTTATTATCTTCTAATTTAACATCAAAAGCTTCTTCAACAATATTGGCCTTATTTCCTAATGCTAATGCTACGGAATCATTGTTTAAAATATCTGTCACTACTAATAAAAATAAATCAAGATTTTTATTTGTAATTGTATTATTTAAAGCTGCTTCTAATTCAGCCTGTTTTGCTAACACATCATTCGTATCAACAGCATTAACTTGTGCTACTTCAACTTTATATGTACCCATTGGAAATTCTTTTGCATCAAGTGATATTAATTGTTCTACTGTTTTATCACTTAAATCAGCCCCAGCTTTTAACATTTCAAGACCATAGACATCAGCATCTACACCAGCAATTTCAGCTAACTCTCGTGCTGCTGCCACATCCTGCTCCGTGCATGTAGGTGATTTAAATAATAAAGAATCAGAAATAATCGCAGAAAGCATTAATCCTGCTATTTCTTTTTTGATTGTTACTCCGTTTTCTTTGTAGAGCTTATTTAAAATGGTTGCAGTACAACCTACTGGCTCACAACGGTAGAATAATGGATCACTTGTTTCAAAATTGGCAATTCTATGATGATCGATAACTTCTAGAATATGAACTTCTTTAATATCTTCCACACTTTGCTGAAACTCATTGTGATCGACTAAAATAACTGATTCTGCTTCAGTAGCTGCTTTTTCAATATATCTTGGTGCCTCCGTTTTAAAATAAGCTAATGCAAATTCAGTTTCCCCATTCACTTCCCCTAACCGAACAGGCTCAGCGTCCATTCCTAAGCTCTTTTTTAAATCTGCATAGGCGATTGCTGAACAAACTGTATCCGTATCTGGATTTTTATGACCGAATATTAATACTTTTCCCATATTATAAATTCTCCTTGTGACAATAATAATGATGGTTAATAAGTAACTTCAATAAACTAGTATTTATTAATCCACCTATAACTATTTTAACATATCCCACTAAAATTAAAAGAATAGAACAAAAAAATCTACTAATCATATGCAGTAACTTTTATTTAATTCTAGCTAAAAGAGTGTAAGTTTTTCTATCACTTTATAGAAAGCGTATTCTTATAAAAAAACAACCACCAAGTTCTTTCTAACGGAATAGGTTAATGCTGACTTAGTGATGTTTCCAAAAAAAAAGGAGAAGAGCAATTTAAATCGCTCTTCCCCTTTTTAATCTAACAATTAGAATTTGAATTTATAGTTTTCAATTTCCCAAGCATGAATAGAAGTACGGTAATTATCCCACTCTTCTTTTTTAGCAGCTAAATATTCATTGAATACATGCTCTCCAAGTGTTTTAAGACCAATTTCACCAGCTTCTAACTCTGCAACTGCAGCTTCTAATCCTCCTGGTAAACTATCAATACCAAGCTCTTCACGACGAGCATCAGTCATATGGAAAATATCCTCATTGATTGGTGCAGGTGCTTTCAATCCTTTTTCTACTCCATCTAAACCTGCAGTAGCAATTACTGCGAATGTTAAGTATGGGTTAGCTGATGGATCTGGACAACGAAGTTCAACACGAGTAGCCATTCCACGTTTAGCTGGAATACGAATTAAAGCTGAACGGTTTGATGCAGACCAAGCAAGGTAGCAAGGTGCTTCATAACCAGGTACTAAACGTTTATATGAGTTTACTAGAGGGTTTGTTACCGCAACAAAACTCTTCACGTTTTCTAATACTCCAGCAATAAATGAATATGCTTCTGATGAAAGTTGTAATTCATCAGACTCTTCAAAGAAAATATTCTCTCCATCTTTAAAGAAAGACATGTTTACGTGCATACCTGAACCATTGATTCCAAATACTGGTTTCGGCATAAATGTCGCATGTAATCCATATTGAGCTGCAATTGTTTTTACAACCCATTTATATGTAGTAGATAAATCTGCTGCACCTAGTGCATCAGCATATTTAAAGTTAATTTCATGTTGACCTTCTGCCACTTCATGGTGAAGTGCTTCAATTGTAAAGCCCATTGCTTTTAACGTTTTGAAAATTTCAACGCGGACTTTTTCACCTAAATCTTTTGGTGATGGCTCAAAATATCCACCTAAATCTCCTAATTCTTCTGTAGGAAATCCTTTACTATCTGTCTCGAATAAGAAAAACTCTAATTCTGGACCTACTGAGATTGTGTAGCCTTTTTCAGCCGCACGAGCAACAGTTTTCTTCAGAACGTTACGAGTATCACCTTCAAATAAAGTTCCATCTGGATTTGTAACAGAACATAGGAAACGTGCTTCTGAATATCCTTCTGTTTCAGTCCAAGGCAATACTACAAACGTGTTTAAATCTGGTGCTAAGTATGAATCTGATTTATTAATAGGTGAAAAACCTTTAATAGATGAACCATCAATCATGATTTTACCTTCTACAGCGTCATCTAATTGAGCTGCTGTAATAGTAATGTTTTTTAAGATTCCTTCAATGTCAACAAATTGTAAATGTAATAATTCTACGCTTTTTTCTTTAATTGTACTTTGAATTTGTTCTAATGTAATCTGTGCCATGTCAATTTACCTCACAATTCATGTTCTATTATCTAACTTGAATCCATTATAAGTAATCTTTTATTTTTACACAATGCTTTTTTTAAAAGTTTTTTTGTATTTTTCTAA
>JBDNRM010000220.1:0-7663 GCA_047718615.1 Bacillus sp. (in: firmicutes)
ATAGCATATTTAGCTAAAATCCTCTCTTTTTTACAATAAAAAAACTCTATACATCAACGTGTATAGAGCATCAAAATTATCTATTATTTAACTGTTTTTTCTGAAAGAGATTTAGCCAGTTCTATTAAATATGGTTTCAAAGAATCTCGAATATCATCGCGTTTTAACGCTAATTCAATCGTTGTTTGAATAAAACCAAATTGTTCGCCTACATCATAACGATTTCCTTCAAATTCGTATGCAAATACTCGTTGAATTTTATTTAGTTTTTCAATCGCATCTGTTAGCTGTATTTCTCCGCCAGCTCCAACTTCCTGCTCTTTTAGATATTTAAAGATTTCTGGTGTGAAAATATATCGTCCAATAATCGCCAAGTTTGATGGCGCAGTTCCTTGTGCAGGCTTCTCAACAAACTGTTTGACTTGGTAGCGTCTATTTCCATAATCTTCAATAGGATCTACAATACCGTATCGATGTGTTTCAGAATCTGGAACCACTTGAACACCAATAACAGATGATAATGTCTGTTCATACTCATGAATTAACTGCCCTAAGCATGGCTTTTTATCGTTATCCACAATATCATCGCCTAATAAAACAGCAAAAGGTTCATCACCAATAAACTTGCGTGCACACCATACAGCATGACCAAGTCCTTTTGGTTCTTTTTGTCGTATATAATGAATATCTACATTAGATGATTCCTTGACTTTTTCTAATAATTCAAATTTCTCTTTACTAACAAGATTTTCTTCCAATTCCCAAGCATGATCAAAATGATCTTCAATTGCTCTTTTGCCTTTTCCGGTTACAATAATGATATCTTCAATCCCAGAAGCAATTGCTTCTTCTACAATATATTGTATGGTTGGTTTATCAACAATCGGCAGCATTTCTTTTGGCATTGCTTTTGTTGCAGGCAAAAATCTTGTTCCTAATCCAGCAGCAGGTATAATAGCTTTTCTTACTCTTGTCATAACTACCTCCAAAAAATTCCTCTTCTACCTATATTCTAAAGTTTTCTTCGATAATTGTCTATATTTAGACTACACATAAATGCTTCTTATTATGTAGTACTTATTGGCAAATATTCCGAGAAAACACCTTAAGATCCGGTCATTATTTTTTCTGACTACAAGTAGAAAGCTTTCATCCATCGCTCCGACGCGCTCGCCTTTCTATGAAAAGCGAAGTTCTCGACAATACAAAAAAGCTCATTTAGAGTGGAAGAACAAGGTATCCTTTGAGTTTTGTATGTCGAATCTTCATACAATTGCACTATCCGTGTATACTAATACTTGTCAGAAGCAAATAAAAGTTTTAAAATAAAATAATTAGGAAAGTATAATGAATATACACCTATTATATACAAACAAATATAATCAATGTGCACAAAATCAGCTTGATTTCTTTATTCGAATACATTATTTTTCTGGAGGAAAAAAATGAAAAAAGTAATTACTTATGGAACCTTCGATTTATTGCACTGGGGCCATATTAATATTTTGAAACGTGCTAAAGAATTAGGCGACCATTTAACGGTTGCTATTTCTACTGACGAATTTAATGCCATTAAAAATAAAGAAGCCTACCATAGTTATGATAATCGCAAAATGATATTGGAAGCCATTCGCTATGTAGATAAAGTAATACCTGAAAATGATTGGGATCAAAAAGTAAGAGACGTAGTTGATAATGATATTGATATATTTGTTATGGGAGACGACTGGGAAGGAAAATTCGACTTCTTAAAGGATCATTGTGAAGTTATTTATTTACCTCGTACAGTTGGAATTTCCACTTCGCAAATTAAAAAAGATCTTTTTAAAGTAAATGGCTAGAGAACTAGCCATTTCTTCTTATTTATTACTATTTTCTTTTCTGTTCAGGATAGCAAAACTATTTCCACAGCAAAAGAAAATAGTTTTTTGCGTCTCTTTTGCTGAAAATAATCTCTATCTTTATAAAGAATTAAAAAAACAACAACCTGACATTAAATGTATTTTTCTAACAGAAAAGCGAACTTTTAGTAATTTAATTAATCATAAACAAAGTAGGGATATTGTTTTATTATTTTCCCCAGTTAAATGGTTTTCTTTTTTTACAGGCATCTACCATCTTGCAACTGCTAAAGTAGTAGTCGTCGATAATTATTATGGATTTTTATCAAAAATATCATTCAAAAAAAATGTAAAATGCCTGCAAATTTGGCATGCAGCAGGTGCCATTAAACAATTTGGCCGGAAGGATCCTTCCATTAAAACAAGGTCAAATGCTGCAAAAATTCGATTTCAAAAAGTATACAAGCAATTCCATTATATTTTAACTGGTTCAGAAAAAATGTCGATTATCTTTCAGGAAGCCTTTGGGGCGAGTCCAGATCAAATGCTCCCATTAGGGATTCCCAGAACCGATCTTTTTTTTCATACCGATACAAAAAAAGTAATTCAAGAACAACTTTATGCTGTTTATCCACAATTAAAGCATAAAAAAATAATTTTATACGCACCTACATACAGGGATGGTGAAACAGGCTATACTCTCCCGTTAGATCTTTCCTTAATGAAGGAAACGCTGCAAGAAGAGTATTGTCTCGTATTAAAACTTCATCCCCATATAACCAATACACTAAACTTGGATAACTACCAGGGTTTTGTATATGACTTAACGAACCTTGCAAATTTAAATGAATTATTATTAATAACGGATTACTTAATCACTGATTATTCATCTATTCCGTTTGAATTCTCCTTTTTAGAGAAACCGATGATCTTTTTTCCTTATGATTTAGCAGAATATACAGCTTCAAGAGGATTTTGGGAAGAGTATACCGAGCTTGTTCCTGGCCCAATCGTGGCAAATACAGCTGAAATCATTAATATTATCAACAGTCAATCTCTACATATAGATAAAGATAAAATGAAGAAATTTCATCAAGAGTGGAACGAATATTCAGATGGACATTCCAGTTCTAATACAGTAGATTTATTATTAAATTGGATAAAAGAGGAGTAGGCAGTTTTTCTGCCTACTCCTTTTTCGTGTTGACTATCGATAAATCATTTAATGGTAAACCCTAAATTAGAATTAATAGTAGAATAAAATTGGTACGTTCTTTTTTTGAATATTTTTTGATTATTTTCCACACGTATTAAGCTGATTTTTTGATAATCATTATATCGAAGGAAAATCGCATATCCTGCTTTTTTGAACTCACTTAATACAGACATTGGAATAACCAACTCAAAAAGATGATCATCTTTTTGGGTAACTTCAAATGAATATTGATTTTCCGGATCATTTCTATCACGGAGAATCAAATCATTCACCTCAGATATAAAATCACCATACACGGAAAAATTCAATTTATACTGATTCTCTTCAAATATTCCCTCTTTATAAAAACCTGCCATTGACACACGTATATGCATATTTTCCTCAAACGGCGTAACCATATAAGGTAAATCATCGATCACTTCAATTTTCTTGACTTTTTCTTTTTTATCCCACATAAACAAAGGAGCAATTTTATCCAGTTCTCCATTTAAGAACATATGATAAATCACCTTATTGATAGGATGAAAAAATTGATCATCAATAGAATAATCTAGATCTTTTGTTGTCTCAACCACTTCATTAAATTTATCTAAATAAGCTTGTTTATCTTTACTTTTGAAAAAATGCTGTCTATTAAAAAATCTTGTGATGCAATCAAATTCATATAAACGATTTAAAATCATTTTTTCTGTTTTCACATCTAATTTTTTACTTTTTACGTAATTAATAACCTTAATATTCGTATCCATTTTTTGCATAATAGATGTTTGTTTTGTTAAGGAAGCATCATTATCATCTAATCTATTCAAATAATAAATCGTTTTCTGTGTAGTTGATATTGTTTTAGCATTAGTTAATACATCAATAAAAAACTGTTTATCTTCCGCATATTTCATTTCTGGATATCTTATATTATTATCCTTTAATAAACTTGTTTTCATCATTCTTGAACGTGGTCCTAAATGTTGAAAAATATGAGGAATAGAAGTGGCAAGAACTCCTCTTCTTTCCATACATGATTCATGTTCTCCAACAATTTTGCTTGATTTAGATTCTACTTGAATTGTTTTCCCTACTACGTAATCATCTTTAGACTCTTCTAATATTTGATACAATGCTTCTAATCCATCTTGCTCCAACCAGTCATCTGCATCTAAAAACGTAATGTAAGGAGAGGTAGCTAATTCAATTCCTAAATTCCTTGGCTGTGCAGGTGTCCCGGTATTTTTCTCTAAAAACACAACAACAATATTCGCATACTTCTTCGCATACTCTAACAGCATCGGGCGAGACATATCAGTAGAACCGTCATCTACTAAAATGTATTCAATCTCACTAAAATTTAATGTTTGATTGACGACCGAATCAATCGTTTTTGTTAAATATTTTTCTGCATTATAAACAGGTGTTACCACCGTTACTGCTCTGTTTTTTTTCTTTTTTAAAACATTAAAGATACTTGCTTTTTTATTAAAGATAAAGTATCCATCACTATTGTAGTTTATATTATTTTGTTTTTCAAAACTGGATTTATTGTAAGTATTAGACAATCTTTAACACCGTCTTTCTGTTACACTTTTATTTTTTATCATTCCATAAAAATACCATTTTATATTATACACTTATTATCAACCAACTTAAACATATCAAGATAATAGACCCATTTAATGTCTAAAACGCTCACGTCCTGTGAGCAGCGGTGAGGCACCACACCCTGTGGAAGACAGTTGCTCAAATTAAGCCTCCTTGAACTTCTTGGTCCTTTTAGTACTTCTTTTTGAACACGCACTTGTATGTAATTTTCTCAATCCGAAATAAGAAAAGCGCAAGCGCCCTTGCTCAGCCCCGAAGAAAAATGTTCTCTTGACTCAAAAAGTGTTCTTTACTTTTAGAGGCAAGAGGTTATCTTTCACAGGGGCTAGGCGCTGGAGCTAGACACTCATCTAAGTTGAAAAATTTTATACTTTCTGATCTTATAAAATAACAGACCTAAGCATCCTCCAACACAATCTACAACAACATCCGATTTAAGGGGAGTTCGTCCATTTGTAAATAACTGATGCGTCTCATCTAATATAGCATAGATCATCACAAACAAGAAACTAATCACTATCGCCTTAACTGTAGAATTTATATAGTTTCTCACCGCTCGTATCGTAAAAAATGCAAGGATAAAAAAGATCGTTAAATGAGATGCCTTCCTTATAAAAAATTCAATAAAATGTGCAACCCCCAAAGCCTGTACACTTATTTCTTTCCCAGCATAAATAAAGGATACCGGAGAAAGAAAGGAATGCAGGAAATTACTTTCTTCCAAGGCCTGAAGCCATGGTGTAATATCTTGATCCTTATATGGCTGTGAAGAAAATGCAAAAATAATGGCAAGAATAAGAAGAATAGGCATCCACAAAAATAAAGTTTTTTTCATTAAATTCTCCTTTTTTATTCGACTATTTTTAATATTTTATCACTTGTTGATAAAATGTGTCTAAACCTTATGAATTTCAAGCTACCCTATCGAAACAGACGGAAAACCATCTAGAATACCCTTTTCTAACCCAGCTATGCAACAAGTCCTTTTTTTGCTATTCTTTATGTAGTTTATCAAATTTTGTAAAGATGTGGAGGATTTTATTGAATGGAGTCTAATAAGCCAAAGAAGAAAAAACGGGTATGGCTAAGAATAACACTCAGTATCTTACTATTAGTAATACTTGCTGTAGGAGCATATGTAGTTACTGTCTATAAATCTTTAACAGATGCAGTCGATACGATGCATCAGCCTGTTGAAAGAACAACAAGCAAACGGGTTGAAACCATAGAATTAAAGAATAAAGAGCCTTTTTCTATTTTAATGCTAGGTGTAGATGAACGAGATGGGGATAGTGGACGCTCTGATACAATGATCGTATTGTCGGTAAATCCAAACAACAACTCTGTTAAGATGCTGAGCATTCCTCGTGACACAAGAACGGAAATCATTGGACATGGTACAACGGATAAAATAAACCATGCCTATGCATTTGGTGGTGTTGCTATGTCCATGGACACTGTAGAAAATTTTCTTGATATCCCAATTGACTATTATATGCAGATTAATATGGACGGGTTTAAAGATATCGTCAACTCTGTTGGTGGAGTAACGGTTAACAACGACTTAGATTTCACATATGAAGGAGTACACTTTCCGAAAGGATCTATCAATTTAGATGGGGAAAAGGCTCTAAAATTTTCTCGTATGCGTTATGATGATCCTCGTGGTGATTATGGCCGTCAGTTAAGACAGCGAGAAATCATTCAAGCGGTTATAAAAGAAGGTGCAAGCTTAAATTCACTAGCTAATTTCGGTGATATATTTAATGCATTAAGTAAAAATATTAAAACGAATCTAACCTTTGATGAAATGGTAGAAATTCAACAGCATTACAAAAATGCAGCTAATAACATTACACAAGAGACGATTACAGGTTCCGGGCAAACCATTAATAAAGTTTGGTATTTAGTAGTTCCTGAGAGTGAAAAAGAAAAAATTCAAAACGAAATGAAAAAACAATTAGAAATAAAGTGAAATTTCAATCAAGAAGTTGATCCTAAGCACAGATAAAGGAAGATTCACTAGATTTACAGCATCGGCATCTATACTTTAGAGCTAGACAAAAATCTGATTTGAATAAAAAAAATCCTTTCCCTTTTTAGCTTAAACAGGGAAAGGTTTTTTTCATTATATATATCTACCACTTTTATTTAAAACATTCCCCGACATTTCTCGGGAAATAATATGTCGTGTTTTGTTGATATGTTTTTGGTTTTTTCTTTGGCATATTGCGGTATATGTTATATATACAATAACTTCTTCTAGTGTTATTCCTTTTCCTAATAAAATAAAATCGAAGGGATGGATAAATAATGAAAATCAAAGCAGGTAGTTGGAGATTATTAAGTGCTCAAGATAAACAATTTATTCTGCAGACTGTTAGCAGCTTATCAAAATTCAAAGGAAGAACCAATTAATCATTCCCTATTCGATCACTTCTTAGATCCCTACATCTCATAGAGTTCAATTGGAAGTCCATCTGGATCTGCAAAAAATGTATATTTTTTATGTGTAAAAGGATCTGTTCTTATTGCTTCCGCTTCAATAAAATATTCTTTTAAATAACTTACTGTCTCGTCTATATTTTCCACTTCAAAAGCAATATGGCGCAAGCCGGCAGCTTCAGGATAACTCGGCCTTTCTTTCGGGTTAGGAAAGGAAAATAGTTCAATTTGATACACATCGTTTACTTTAAGGTCGAGTTTATATGATTGTCTTTCTTCACGGAAAACTTCTAATGACGGCGTAAATCCTAATATATCCACATAAAAATGTTTCGATTTTTCGTAATCACTACAAATAATGGCAATATGATGAATCCTTTTCACTTTCAACAACTTATGCACCTTCCTTTAGTAACGAATCAACTAATGCATTCTATACCTAACGATTAAAAGAAATAAGTTATGATATATTCAATAACTTTAGAACTGTCTCATTCTTGCATAAATATTTTTATTTCTATCGGATTTATACTAATTATCACAATCAAACATAACTACTATCAAATAC
>JBDNRM010000221.1:0-7660 GCA_047718615.1 Bacillus sp. (in: firmicutes)
AAGCAAAGATATTTCTGCCCTATTGCCAAGTGCCGTTAAAAACCAAGCGATTAAATTGGAACTCTCGATTTAAAGAGCAGCTTTACTTCAGGCGTTCAGATGCTTGATAATGATGGAAATATTCTAACAAGTGGAAAATTCCCTATGCTTGGACTTAAATGGAAAATTTACGATAAACAAGGCACAGAAATTGGCATACTACGTACTAAATTTTCCTTGCTTGCTAAAAAGTATGAATATGAAGCGTATAATCGTGCATCCTTTCTTATCAAAGTGAAAAGCAGGAATGTCTTTTTCATTCATTCTAGATATATACGTTTTAAAAAGTTATTTAGTTTCATCCGTCTATAAAAAGTTATCCTTTAATAAAAAAAGATATGAAGTTACATGAAAAAAAGCAGCTTCCATATTGTTTTATGGTCTAAGTTTGAAGCAGGGAGCAGTCAGAATACACGAAGACTCCTATGGGATTAGCGGGACAGGCGAGACCCCGCAGCGCAGCGAGGAGGCTCGGCGCCCGCCCCATGGAAAGCGAAGTGTATTCTGACTGCGGACTAATTGAGAGTGTAAGGAACCCTTTTTTCATGGTAGCCAAAAAAAGAAAGATAACAAAAATAAAAGCAAAAAAGACCAACCACAGTCAGCCTTTTAGAAAGAAAATATCTAAAAAATCCTATTATATCTCAAGACGATAGTTTCTCAATAATCATCCGTTTCCCAGTATTTAATGTAAATTCAAATCGATCGCTAATTTTTTCATTATAGTAAAAATGATGATTAACGCTGCACAACCCTTCCTGATTATCAAATATCATCATATTAACACCACTCTTGCGTTTAACATCTTTCAGGAACGTTAATTGGTTGTAACAGTATATACAATCATAAATGGAGAACTTCAGCGTATTAAGGGTGGTGACAAATTGATAAAAGCTATCATCACTAACTTCTTCTAATAATCTCTCTAAGGCAAAGACAAGGTGCTTGCGAATACGGATGGTATCTTGATTTTTAAGGGAAAAGATGGATCCAGAAGCACTGACTCTTCCATCATCTAACAGTATTCCTTTACGCCAATTATTTAATAATAAAATTTCAATTTCTTGATGAAGATATTCCTCTAAATTAGAAGCTTCCTCCGTTTCATCATCAAAAAAAATCCATTGGTCATTCATATATTCAACAGTTCCCATCGTAAACGCACGGGTTTGATACTCAATCAATTTTGCACGCTGCTGTTTCATCATAAACCTCCTATTTATTCCCTTATATTCTTTGTAGACAGAAGTTGCAGTTTTTAAACTTATAGAGGCTGTTCAAAAAGTTGAATCCTCCTTTTTGAACACGCACTTATCAATAAATTGTTTTTATTTTCCTGATAAAAAAGAGTTTTTGTTTACGTCTAATAAGGGTGGGATTGAAGCAAAGCCAACCTTTTGGGCATAAAAAGAAAATTCACTGGATATTCTCATCGAAGTAAATCTGTTCCCTTTTCTTTAAAATTTCTATGGACAAATAACCATTTTTATCTTCTCGCATAGAATACTCCATATTGATTGATAGCTAATCAAGATTCCACTTAGAAAGGATGATACTCATGTGTGGAATAACAGGTTGGGTTGATTACAAAAGCGACTTGAGAAAAAAAGCAGAGATATTAACAGCAATGGCAGAAACGTTGGCAAAAAGAGGACCAGATGATACAAATGTTTGGACGGCACTTCATGCAGGGTTTGGTCATAAACGTTTAGTAGTAGTAGACCCATTAAATGGCATTCAACCAATGACGAAAGAAAAACAGGGCTTTCATTATACGATTTGCTACAATGGTGAGTTGTACAATACAGAAGACATAAGAAAAGAATTACTAATAAAAGGATATTCATTTAAAGGTCATTCTGATACAGAAGTTTTATTAGCTTCTTATATCGAATGGGGTGAAGATTGCTTACAATACTTAAATGGAATTTTTGCTTTTGCAGTTTGGGACGAAAAAAGAAATACTTTATTCATAGGAAGAGATCGCCTAGGAGTTAAACCGCTATTTTATGCGGAAGTAGGAACAGGCATTATTTTTGGATCGGAAATTAAAGCTTTATTGGCACATCCTAATGTAAAAGCAGAATTAGATCGAGAAGGATTGGCTGAAGTATTTGCATTAGGGCCTTCCCATACACCAGGATCTGGTATCTTTAAAGGAATTAAAGAATTACGACCAGGTCATGCGCTCAAATTTTCACAGGATGGTTTGAAAATTTGGCGTTATTGGAATGTGAAAAGTGAAAAGCATGAAGATTCTTTTGAAGAAACGGTAGAAAAAGTACGATTTTTATTTCAAGATGCTGTTACAAGACAGCTAGTTTCGGATGTGCCGCTTAGTACTTTCTTATCTGGTGGTGTTGATTCAAGTGCTATTACTGCAATTGCATCAAATGAATATCAAAAAACAGGCAAAGGGCCACTTCATACTTATTCCATCGATTATGAAGGAAACGATAAATTTTTTAAAGCCACTGAATTTCAACCTAATTCAGATGGTGTGTATATTAAAAAAATGACGGATACTTTTGGAACGACCCACCATAATTGTGTGATTACACAAGAGAAATTGGCTCAATACTTACATGAAGCGGTGACAGTAAGAGATGTACCAGGTATGGCAGATGTAGATTCTTCTTTATTATGGTTCTGCAGAGAAATAAAAAAGGATTTTGTAGTGAGTTTATCAGGAGAATGTGCGGATGAAATTTTTGGAGGCTATCCATGGTTTAGAAGAGAAGCAGACTTAGCTCGCGGCGGTTTTCCATGGATGAGATCTATTCAAGAAAGACAGGGCTTGTTAAAAGGCGATTGGAGCAAAAAATTAAAATTAGAAGAGTATATGCTGGATAAATATAATCAAACAATTTTGGAAACACCGAAATTAGAAGGCGAAAGCAAAGAAGATGCGAAAAGAAGAGAATTATTCTATCTTAACCAATTATGGTTTATGACAACATTATTAGAAAGAAAAGATCGAATGAGTATGGGCGCAAGCTTAGAAGTGCGTGTACCATTTGCCGATCATCGTCTAGTTGAATATGTGTGGAATGTTCCGTGGGAAATGAAAAACTATCAAAATAGAGAAAAAGGTTTATTACGTAAGGCATTAGAAGGAATTCTTCCAGACGAAATTCTTTATCGTAAAAAAAGTCCATATCCAAAAACCCATAATCCTGTGTATACAAAAACGGTAAAAGATATGCTGAATGGCATATTAGCAGACAAAAGTTCTGCACTATATGAATTTTTTGATAAAGAAAAGTTAACGCAAATTATCGAAACAGAAGGAGCTGCTTTTAAAGAACCTTGGTTTGGTCAGCTGATGACAGGGCCGCAGTTACTGGCACATTTAGCGCAAATTCATTATTGGTTTAAGGATTATAATATCAATGTAGTAGATTAAGCGGAAAAAATGAACGTTAAGAGGTTGTTCCTAAATCTTTAGGTGCAGCTTTTTTTTGCTTTTAAAAGAACATCAGTTCGGTTATACTGATAGAAGAAAAACTAGAAGAAGGAGATAGAATGGAGCCTTTAAAAAATATTTATAACAGAACATTTGTAGAAAAATTGGCAGATAAAATGAAAGAAGAATGTCTTTCTTTTGATGAGCAGTCTTTTTTTGATTCTGTTTATCAACAAGATTGGGAAGAGCTTGCATTAAAGGAGAGAATGCGGAGGTTAACGATTTCGCTTCATGATTCTCTGCCATTGGATTATCTAGAAGTGTTAGATTGCTTCTATAAAGCGGCTCCTTTTTTTAAAGGGTTAGGAGGTATTATTTTCCCGGATTATATAGAAGTATACGGGCAGAACCATTGGGAGCAATCGATTGCTGCATTACAATTTCTAACAGAATATTCCACTTCGGAGTTTGCTGTTAGACCATATCTTTTGCATGACCAGGAAAAAATGCTTAATCAAATGCAGATTTGGGCTAAAAGCGAAAATGAACATGTACGTCGTTTTGCTAGTGAAGGCTGCCGTCCAAGATTACCTTGGGGTATGTCGATTCCAGCGTTAAAAAAGAACCCGTATCCAGTTTTGCCGATTTTAGAACGCTTAAAATCAGATGATTCATTATATGTACGAAAAAGCGTAGCGAATAATCTTAATGATATTTCCAAAACACATCCTGATTTGGTCGTAGAGCTGGCAACATCCTGGTACGGAGAAAATACTTATACAGATTGGATTGTGAAGCATGCCTGCAGAACGTTATTAAAAAAAGGAGATAGCAAAGTGTTAACTATTTTTGGATATGATGCAGGAGAATCGCTGAAAATCAGCACGATTCATTGTGAAAAAAAGCATCTTTCCATTGGTGAAAGCATTGCTTTTTCCTTTGAGATTTATGCTCCTAACCCGCAAAAAATCAGAGTGGAATATGCAATCGATTATGTAAAAGCAAATGGAAAACGCAGCAAAAAGGTGTTTCATTTATCTGAAACCATGTTGCAGGCAGAACAAAGAAAAGCTTATTCCAAAGTTCATTCTTTTAAAGATCTAACAACAAGAAAGCATTATAAAGGACAGCATACTTTATACCTTATCGTTAATGGAGTAGAAAGAGAGTCTATCGATTTTGATGTAATGGATGCAGAGTAAAGATGAAAAACCCTTGGATATTTTCCAAGGGAGGTATTTTCACACGGCTTCTTTTTGTCTGATTTCTCGTTTTTGCTGCTGCTGGACAAGAAAGAAGAAAACACCTGCTAATACTAGTATTCCACCGACAATTTGCCAGCCAACTAAATGTTCACCTAATAATAATATGGCTAATATGGTAGCACCGACAGGCTCTCCTAAAATGCTCATCGAAATAGTAGTAGCATTGACATAATTCAGCAGCCAGTTATTTATAACGTGTGCAAGAGAAGGAACGATAGCAAGAAGAAGGAAAATTCCCCATTCTTTCCCCGAATAGCCTGTTAACGATTCGCCGATTATCAGATTATAAAAGGTTAATAAACATGCTGCGAAAAAAAACACAAAACAAGTATATACCCAGTGAGACATTTTTTTCACAATGCTTTGTCCGATTAACAAATAGCCAACCACTGAAAGGACGCTGAGAAAAGAATAGAAATCTCCGAGAATGGCTTTGCTATTTAAGGAAATATCTCCCCATCCAATCATCATCGCTCCGATAATTGCAATAGCCATTGTCATAATGGCAGAAGAAGTTGTGCGTTCCTTAAAAAATAGAAATCCGCCAACTAGAGAAACAATAGGCTGCAATGCAAGGATGATGGTTGAGCTGGCTACAGTAGTCAATTTTAATGAACTAAACCATAAAGCAAAATGCATGGCTAAAAAGGTGCCAGAAAGGAATAGTAGATACCAATCCTTTTTGGATAATTTTTTTAAATCCTGTCTATGCATCCACACCATTGGGAGCATTAATGCACATGCCAGCCACATTCGATACATGCTTAAAATGGCTGCAGGTGCATCAGACCATTTTACAAATATTGCAGAAAAAGAAATAGCGATAATCGAAATGACTAAAGGCAGTCCAATCGATTTAGAGTTGTCTTCTTGCATTATGGCAGTCCTCCTGTCTATTCAGTCATATCAAATAATAGTCCTAATTCAGTGCTTAGACAAGAGGATTTTTCTGATAATTCTTATTTCTGAAGATTTAGCTAAAAAATTAAATGCTAAAAGATAAAATAGTGCTTTCATATGGAGCAAGCGTAATAGTTAGTTTTTCGGATTCAGCTGCATATTCCTGTTTGCTTAGCAGTAGGGATATCTTTTTGCCTTTTAAAGAAAATGGCAGAACATAATGCATGTCGTTGTCACTTTTATTTATAATAGTTAATACAATCTGATTGTCTTTTTGTTTATAATAAGCGAAGCAATTTTCCACGGCTGGTAGAAAATATAAAGTACCATAACTTGTTAATAATGGTGTTCCTTTACGAATAGAGATTAATGTTTTTATATAGTTTTTTAACTCAAGGTCTTGCTTTTCTTCTTGCCAGGGCATGCATTTCCGGCATCCTGGATCACTGCCTCCATCTAAACCAATTTCATCTCCGTAGTAAATACAAGGAGTTCCTGGAAAGGTTAACAAAAAGGTAAACAGCAGTCTGACACGTTCTTTTCGATACTGACATTCGTTTAGTACACGAGGGGTATCATGACTGCCAAGAATATTAAATAAAATGTGATTGATATTATCAGAATAGCAATGAAGAATAGCTGTTAAATCTTCTGTAAATTGCTGAGCAGCAATCATATCATAAGCAAAAAATTGTAAGGATTTGTTCAAAAATGGGTAGTTCATAACCGAATCAAATTGATCTCCTCGAAGCCAGGGAGCAGAATCATGCCAAATCTCGCCTAAAATAAAAAGTTCGGGCTTTTTTGTTTTGACTGTTAGACGGAAATCACGCCAAAAACAATGATCGATTTCATTGGCTACGTCCAACCGCCAGCCATCAATATCGCATTCTGTAATCCAATAAGAAGCTGCTTCTAATAAATATTGTTTCACTTCTTCATTTGCCGTGTTGAGTTTAGGCATATATTCATAAAAACCGAATGTTTCATAATTCACGGAATTTCCATCTTTTAACGGAAACTGTTTTATATGAAACCAGTCTTTATACAAAGAGTTTTCTCCTTTTTTTAATACATCTTGAAATGGCGGGAATTCAACACTGCAGTGATTAAAAACAGCATCAAGCATCACTTTAATTCCTCTATTATGGCATTCTTCTACAAGGCCACGCAAAAGAGAAATATCCCCGAATTGCGGATCAATAGTAAAGTAATCAATCGTATCATATTTATGATTGGATCTTGCTGCAAAAATAGGCGTAAGATATATTCCGGTAATTCCTAAATCTTGAAGATAATCAAGTGAGTCTATTATCCCTTGAAAATCTCCACCAAAAAAATTGGTTAAATTAGGTTCTTCCTGTCCCCATTCTAATGTATGTTCTGGGTTTAATTCTGCATTGCCATTACGAAAACGTTCTGGGAATATTTGATACCAAACCGTTTTTTGTACCCAAGTTGGAGGCGAAAATAGGTCCTTTTTATGCATGTATGGAAAGCAAAAGAATAAACCAGCATCTTCTGGAACACACGGAAAAAAACCCTTTTCTGTGAAAGTTATTTCTTGATCATGATTTTTTAAAATGAACCCATATCGTATCCGCTTATGATCAGCTCTAATCGAAATCTGCCAATAATCAAATAATGCGTCAGTACCAGTTTTGTTCATATGCTGGCGAAATGTTTTCCATCTATAATCGACTATCTCATATTGATCCCCAAATAATAATTCTATTTCTGATATATTCCCTTGTTTTGTTCGGATGCGAATATGAAGCGTTTCTTCGTTATGAAGATAACAATAATTATCTACTGTTCTATGGTAAATGGAGGCTAAATCGATCATTCTTATCTCTCTCCCCTAGAAAAACTTTTCACTAGCATTTCCAGAATCACTAGGTTTTAAAAGAAGAAAGAGAAAAATGGTCTAATAGGATTAGAAGGAAAAATCCGCATTTCTGGAGAGAATTCCGCGTTTCTCCGAATAATCCCGCATTTCTGGAGAGAATTCCGCGTTTCTCCGAATAATCCCGCGTTTCTGGAGAGAATT